>NZ_JBQCCF010000012.1:0-102994 GCF_051962475.1 Dyella sp. | reverse complement strand
TGAGCTGGCCCGGGTTTGACGGACACCTTTGAACGGGGACAATCCCCCGGGAGGTGTCAGATGGTCAAGCGGCAACGATTCACGGCGGAGTTCAAGCGCGAGGCGGTGCGTCTGCTCGATGCGGGCGAGCGTCCGGCGTCGGAGGTGGCCATCGATCTGGGCATACGTCGCAACCAGCTCTACAAGTGGAAGGCGGAGCTGGTGCGTGCGGGCGAAGCGTCGTTCCCCGGCTCGGGGCGCAAACCCGATCAGGACTCGGAGATCGTGCGCCTCAAGCGCGAGCTGGCTCGCGTCACGGAGGAGCGGGACATTTTAAAAAAAGCGGCGGCGTACTTCGCGAAGGAGCTGCCATGAAGTACGACTTCATGCGCCGCCACGCTGATCAGTTCTCGCTAACAGGCATGTGCCGCACCTTGTCGGTTAGCCGCAGTGGTTACTACGCCTGGCACCATCGAGAACCCAGCACGCACCAGCGCGAGGACCTTGCCCTGGCCGGCCATGTGCGGCGTATCCATGCCGCATCGCGCGAGGCTTATGGTGCACGCAAGGTGTGGAAGGCGTTGGTCGCTGAGGGGATTCCTTGCGGTCGCCACCGTGTCGCTCGCGTGAGGCGCGAGCACGGCATCGAAGCGCGTCGGCGGCGGCGCTTCAAGGTCACGCACTACGCTCGCCGGCACAAACGCACAGCGCCGGATCTGGTGCGTAGGCAGTTCCACGTCGACCGTCCAAACCAGTGCTGGGTAGGCGACGTGACCTTCATCAGCACCCGTGCTGGCTGGCTATATCTCGCCGTGCTTATCGATCTGTGCTCACGAAAGGTCGTTGGCTGGGCGCTGTCCGATCGCAACGACGAACCACTGGTCTCGGCAGCCCTGCGCATGGCCATCACCCATCGACAGCCTCCTGCAGGCCTCATCCACCACACGGATCGTGGCGTGCTCTACAGCTCAGGCAACTACCGTCGGTTGATGGACGCACACGGCCTGATGGCGAGCATGAGCCGCCATGGCGACTGTTACGACAACGCCTGCGCGGAGAGCTTCTTCTCGACCTTGAAGAACGAGCTGACTCACGGCGAAGCGTTCGCCACACGCGAGGTGGCAAGGATCGCCATCGTCAGCTACATCGAGGGCTTCTATAACCGCAAGCGCCTGCATCAGACGCTTGGCTACCGAACGCCGGCCAGTGTCGACGATGCGGCGATGAGTGCTTAACTAACGTGTCCGAAAAAGCCGGGCCACCTCAACCTGCCCCCTGTTTTTTTGCCCCCTGTTTTTCTGACCCCAGTTTTCCTCCATTTACTCAACGGCTAACTCAGGCCAATACTTCTTCCACTGCTTACTCGCTTTTCTGCGTTCGAAGGCGTCGCGACAGACCGCGTGAGCGGGAGACGGGCGCACAATAAGCGACAGCAGGTCTTTCAAGCCATGCGGCGCTAGCACTTCAATGACTTCGTCGATAGAGAGCCGAACCGCAATAGAAGTCGCAGTTTCAGGCCAAGCAGCGACGGCATTGGCGAGAGAGGAAACCCCCTCCTCCCCGGTCACCAAATGCATGCGCGCTTGATTCTTCACCGACACAGCGAAGCCGGGCGGCAAGCGACTCCGTAGATTCTCCTCGAGAGACTTATCTTGGCTCTTCTCTAAATGAGAATCGTAGTAAACGACGTCAAAATCGTCGATGCGTGTATTCCTGCTTGTGAGGTCATCCCATACAGCATTTCGTATTACTCCGCCACCGAGCCATAAACGCCCGTCAAGGGCACGCATCTGTCGCAACACAAGCATAATTGCGGGAGAAGCTTTAATGACATCTCTAACATACTCGAGCCCGGGCGCCGCGTCACCGCAATCACTCCTCTTGTCATTCGATTTCATGGACGTCTTTGCCGCCTTATATGCCTTATCACTGTTCGGCGGAAGGGATTCCACAATAACCTGATATTTTCCCCTCACCTTCTTGACAAGCTCATTGCATCTCTCGCCATTACACGTTATTTCTACTTCATCTAGCCAATTCAAAAAGTGCGTTAACTTGATTACACCCTGAAAATGAAGTGCAGCCTCTTCTTTCCACCTATATATCAAGTTCAGTAGCGACGCTACAAATAATAAAAGCACTGCCAAATTGAACGCTAAGTCCGATACTTTCTCAATCTTGTTGCTGGCGGGAATTGAAAGCGAAGATGGTCGCGCCCCGCTCGATAAATGACTAGCGCTGCGCGCGACCTCCGTTGCAGACGGCGCCGAGGCAGTCGAACTCGCCCCTGTAGGCGACGCACTCTCAGCTGGGGTCTCTGTCTGCCACAGAGAATCCACGGTCCCGACTAATTTGGTCGCCCCCATGAATCCAACAAAGGTAATTATTGCGCCAAGCACTATAATTGCCAGGGTGTAGCTCAAATCACGCTTGCGCTTTACCTCGGCTTGCCGGGAATGAATGACGCGTAACACATTGGCTTTATGGCGGTAATGTCTTATAAAATGTAGAAGCTCGTTCTTGTCAGCCACCGCATATACTCCGTAATTGCTCGGGACGAGGTCTGCCCGGAACGCCGCCAACTCCACCTCCCGCCGATAGAACGGGATGTGGCCAATTAAACTAAGCCAACATTTTAAGCCGTCAAACAGCGCGCAAATTTAATTAGCCGCGCCGCCCTTTATCCCCGGCTCCTTTGACGCAACCCGTTAACCAAATCCTCAACCAGTTTTGAGTAAGTTTGATGAATCAACCGCCAACTCTAATCGACGGCGCATCATCTCTGTGTACATAAATCTAATTACCTCTGTTAACTGAATATGATCGTCCTTTGGATCATATTCGATAGCGTATAACTTGCGCAGAGATTTATTTATATCGATCAACTCCTGATCAATCGGACCCCCCTGCAAAATATAGTGAGGACGCCCATTAGGAAACCGGAAAGCATACTGCTCGACGAGTGCCGAAACTGCCGGATCACTCATTGAAAATCCGACAAATAGCACCGTGTGAGTTGCGAGCAGAGTTCTCAGAAACTCGCCATATATCCAATTCTCGAAAGCCTTCGCGATATACTCCGATTTCGTAAAAATGAATGTCTCAGGATCATCGATGGAACCGTGCATTTTGACAAGATACCGCCCATCGTCACGCAGCATCTTAAATGCGTCCGCACTAAGCTTATTTACCACTTTTGGATAGTGAGTAGAGCCGCTCTGCTCAATAGCGGATTCGATTAATTTATCAAAGTTTGTCGTGACCATAATGCGCTGGTCCAGACCAACGATAGCCCCGTGCAAAGGAGATGGATCAGCAATCTGCCCGAACTCCCTGTGGAGAAGTTCACCCCAAGTATCAGAAAGCCCCCTCCGCAGCACCTCACAGGCAAGCAGATAGTCCTGCCCCTCGAGCAACTTGGTCACGAGGCCTTGTGCTCTAGCCTCCGGCAAAAAGCTAGCGCACCACTCTAAAAACGCGCGCCACTGCTTTATGCGCACTCCGGACTTCGTTATGGCGCTCGCCGACACTCCGGACCCCAGGAAGAGAACAACACGCTGCTTAGCCAAGTCGTCAATGAGATCGGCATTGACCTGAAAAGATGACATGACTACGCACTCTTCAGGAGATTATCAATAAAAGTCCCGGAAATGGCTGTATATATATTTCGCGCCTGTTTGCGCATACTGGCGTAACTACCAACAGCCGTCACATTAATCATGGGGACGTGAAGAGTCTGAGACTTTGGAGCCAGACTGGCCAAATGCTTAATGTCGCCCAGGTGAGGCTGAATGTTTTTACTCGAAAAGATGGCACCCAATCGCGATTCAATTTCGTCTGGTATCTTGGAACTGATTGCGTTATAAGCCTCAACGATCCGGCGACTACCTGACTCGCTACGCTCTTTGTGCTGCTGCGTAACGTAGCCTAAAAATTTCAGACGAGTAGCGCGCAAAACATCCAGCTCCGATGGGTCTTCTGCCAGCCTTAAGCCGGTAGCAATATCTCTGCTCCATATTCTTATAGCCTCACTGATATTCTGGATGGCCCAGAGAGAAAATATATCAATGGACATGGGCACCACAAAATAGTTGGCGGAGAGCAAGAGAGCTCTGTTGATAGCACCGAGAGATGGGCCCATGTCAAAAAATACAAAGTCGTAGTTATCCGCCTTTTTAATGAGATCAGAAAATACAAATGTGGTTCTCAGACCGCGAGTACCTCCTGATCTAGCGTCCCTCCAATCTTGCGCCAAGAGGTCTTCTTTAAGAGCCAAACGAGGATCACCAAGAACGATGTCAAAGCCAAATTTTGGGATGTTCCTAATGGGCAGGCTGCTTGTATATCCTTTTCCAACCGAGAGTGGATGTATAACGCTATAGATGCTCTCGGTCGCCCCTTCGGATTTATATGCGTCGAGGAAATCATCTTCACTGAGTACGTACTGAGTTAGGTTGCATTGCGGATCGGCATCAACGACAAGCACGCGCGCCCCACAATTCAATCCAAGCTGAGCCGCCAAATTGGCAACCAAACTTGTCTTTCCGACCCCACCCTTATTATTAAAGAAGCATACCGACTTCACCGTAGGCATATCCTCGCGAAGCTTGCTCATTTTTCCAACTAAGCCATCGTCAATTGTGGCCTTCTGCTTGCGAACACGCTTTGCAGGAGGCTTTACAACTATGGTTCCCAATGAGTTCGGTCGCACAACAGCTAAATTTTTTTTAGGGGTCTTGGTCGACATAGCATTCCTCTGAAGAAATTTGAAATATCAATGCCTTTACTGGCAACCATCAAACCATCGGCAACTTCAACCCCTGCTCTTTCGCACACTCCACCGCCACCTCATACCCCGCATCCGCATGCCGCATCACCCCAGTCCCAGGATCATTCCAAAGCACCCGCCCAATCCGCTTATCGGCTTCCTCGGACCCATCGCAAACAATCACCACCCCCGAGTGCTGCGAATACCCCATCCCCACCCCACCACCATGATGCAGCGACACCCACGTCGCCCCACCGGCCACGTTCAACATCGCATTGAGCAACGGCCAGTCGGACACCGCATCCGACCCATCCTTCATCGCCTCGGTCTCCCGGTTCGGTGACGCCACCGAGCCGGAATCCAGGTGGTCGCGGCCGATCACCACCGGCGCCTTCAGCTCGCCGTTGCGCACCATCTCGTTGAACGCCAGGCCCAGCTTGTGGCGCAGGCCCAGGCCCACCCAACAGATGCGCGCGGGCAGGCCCTGGAAGCGGATGCGCTCCTTGGCCATGTCCAGCCAGTTGTGCAGGTGGGCGTCGTCGGGGATCAGCTCCTTCACTTTCTGGTCGGTCTTGTAGATGTCTTCCGGGTCGCCAGAGAGCGCCACCCAGCGGAACGGGCCGATGCCGCGGCAGAACAGCGGGCGCACGAAGGCGGGCACGAAGCCGGGGAACGCGAAGGCGTTGGCGCAGCCTTCGTCCTTGGCCATCTGGCGGATGTTGTTGCCGTAGTCGAAGGTGGGGATGCCCTGGGCGTGGAAGGCGAGCATGGCCTCCACGTGCACCTTCATCGACTGCTTGGCGGCCTTGGCGGTGCCGGCCGGGTCGCTCTTGCGACGCTCGAACCACTGCTCCACCGTCCAGCCCTGCGGCAGGTAGCCGTTGACGGGGTCGTGCGCGCTGGTCTGGTCAGTGACGGCATCGGGGCGTACGCCGCGCTTGACCAGCTCGGGCAGCACGTCCGCGGCGTTGCCGAGCAGCGCAATGGATTTGGCTTCGCCGGCGGCGGTGTACTTGGCGATGCGCGCCAGCGCGTCGTCGAGGTCGGTGGCCTGCTCGTCGACATAGCGGGTCTTCAGGCGGAAGTCGATGCTCTTCTGCTGGCACTCGATGTTGAGGCTGCAGGCGCCGGCCAGAGTGGCGGCCAGCGGCTGCGCGCCGCCCATGCCGCCGAGGCCCGCAGTGAGAATCCACTTGCCTTTGAGGTTGCCGCCGTAGTGCTGGCGGCCCATCTCCACGAAGGTTTCGTAGGTGCCCTGCACGATGCCCTGCGAGCCGATGTAGATCCACGAGCCGGCCGTCATCTGGCCGTACATCATCAGGCCCTTCTTATCGAGCTCGTTGAAGTGCTCCCAGGTGGCCCAGTGCGGCACCAGGTTGGAGTTGGCGATGAGCACGCGCGGCGCGTCCTTGTGGGTGGGGAACACGCCCACCGGCTTGCCGGACTGCACCAGCAGGGTCTCGTCGTCGTCCAACTCGCGCAGCGATTTGAGGATGGCGTCGAAGCACTCCCAGTTGCGCGCGGCGCGGCCGATGCCGCCGTACACCACCAGCTCGGCCGGGTTCTCGGCCACCTCGGGGTCGAGATTGTTCTGCAGCATGCGGAACGGCGCCTCGGTGAGCCAGCTCTTGCAGCTCAGCTCGGTGCCGCGCGGCGCGCGGATGGTGCGGGTGGTGTCGATGCGGGTGGGGGCGTTCATGGGCGATCTCGAAAGCAACGAAAAAAGTGATTGTGGCGAGCGGCTTGCGCTGCGGAAAGCGGCAGTGCGGCAAGGCGCTCAGTGCTTGAGGTGCGCCAGTGCGTTGCGCATGCGGTTGAGCGTGGCCTGCTGGTCGGGGCGCTGGCCGAAGCGCTCCGCAAATGCCTGCTCGGTATCGGCCAGCCCGGCGCGCGGCTGCTCCATCTGCACCTGCGCGCGCAGTTGCCAACCGTCGGGAGCATCGGGCTCCATGCGGATCAGCTGATCGGCGACGTCCCAGGCTTTGTCCCACTGCCCGGTACCGCCATAGATCAGGCCGAGCGATTCCCATGACCACTTATCGGTGGGATCGAGGCGTACCGCCTGCTCCAGCTCGCGGGTGGCCCGGGTGTTTTCTTCCAGCTCCATGTCGGCATAGCCCAGGCCGCGGTAGACGGCGCCCTTGCCCGGCAGTTGCGGCGCCACGGCGCTGATCTCGTCGTGCGCCCAGCTCGGGTAACCCAGCGGCACAAGTGCAAACGCGCGGCTGAGCCGGTCATTGGGGCGATTGGCGAAGCGGATCACCTCGGCGTAATACACCGCGGCCAGCCCGTGTTGCTGCGCCGTGTCCGCGCTTTGGCCGGCGGAGTTGAGCGCATCGAACCCAGCCACGTCTTGCAGCGTGTGCATCATCAGGGCCAGCTCCGGCGGGGTGTCGCAGCGACAGCTGTAGAAGTTGAATTCGCTCAGCCGCGTGTCGGTGGCATTGAGGTAGAGCAGCGGGTTCTGCGCCGCATGCGACAGCTCAAGGCGACGCAGCGCCTCCAGTTCTCCCGGCGCCCCGCCCCACTTGGGTTCGGCCATCGCGTTGGCGGCGCCATACAAAAGGAAGTCGGCCGGCGCGACCTTCAAGCCGGCGTCCCGCGCCTGAAGCGCGTAGTCGCGCCCCAGCGTCATGCGACCGATGTTCATCATGGCCGCGTAGGCCGGCGTGATGCGCGGGTCCAGCGCGATGGCGTGGCGCAGGTCGGTATCGGCCTCCTGTGCCAGGCGATCCATGGAGAGGATCGCGTCGGACGGGGTGTTGCTGATGTAGTTCTCGCCGCGCGCCGCGGCCGCCATCCGCGCATAGGCCATGCCGCTCGCGGCATAGGCGAAGGCGCTGTTGGGCAACTGCCGCTTCCATGCGTCGAGCGTGGGGCGGATATCGAACGAGCCGTCATCGAAGGCGTTTTGGTAGATGTGGTCGAGCATGCCCTGCGCGGCGGGGTCGGTGAGCTGCCTGTGCAGGGCATCGGCCAGCTGACGATCCAGCTCCGCGGCGTGATCGCGCTCGATCAGATGACGCGCCTCGTCGAAACTGATGCCGGGCAGGTAGCGGTAGTGGCAGTAGGCCTTTACCGCATCGGCGTTCCAGTGGCTGCCCGGAGGGTCCGGGTAGGCCAGACAGCGCTGCAGGGGATCGTTGATCGCCTCGGCCTTGCGGGCTTGGCTCAGGAACTGCTCCACCTGGGTCTGCGTGAACGGCTCAAAGCGCAGCGGGAGCGAGGGCGGCGGCGCCGTTGACGCGGCAGCCGGTGGTTGAGCGGGTGCGCTGGCGAGCGCGGGGGGGCGTGTAGCCGGTGCAATTACGCTTCCGTGGAGCCACCAGCCAGCCAGCGCCAGCGTCGCTGCGACGGCCGCGGCCATCGCCACTCTTCCCCTGCGTGCCATGCGTTCCCCCTGTCCCTGTTATCCCCGCGACGGAACATAGCAGGGCGGCCGCTTCGCAGCGCGGCGTTTTGGGCGACCGGGACGCACTGACACGAGAGCGAAAGAACTTGCGGTGCACTACCCCTGGCAAGCGGCGCGCTCCGCGGAGAGTCGGACGGCAGCGAGCGGCCACCTTGACTGAAAGCCGCGGAGGGGCGACGGACACGCTGCCGTTGCCAAGGTGATGCGTGATCCTGCAGGTGAAGCGGCGATTATAGGTTTGGGCCGGCGGCAACCCGTTGTGCAGTTGCACCGCAGGCGCCGGTGAGCCAATGGCGCGCGGCATCCAGCGTGGCGTCGCCTTTGGCGGTGGCCTCGGCGGGCACGGCTTGATCGGGGGCGATGCGCTCGCCGTAGGCACGGCCGGTGCGGTCCATGTCGACCGCGGTGGTGAGGAATATCTCGCTGCCGTCGGGCAGCTGGAAGCTGCTGTTGCCGGTGCTCAGGCCCGCCGTGGGCTGGCCGAACGAGCGCGTGCCGGGCCGGGCGCGGAAGGCGATGGCTACCACCTCGCCGGAGCTGGCGGTGCGCGGCCCCTGCAGCACGGCGACGCGCGCGTGTTCCAGCGCCGGCCCCTTGGGCAGATCCGGGTCGAGCGGGCTGGCCGCGTGCAGCGGATGCACCTGGCCCTGCGCATTGCGGAACCCGCCGAGCACGCCCTCACCCAACAGCGGACGCAGGCTGGCGAGCATGGGCAGCATGCTGCCGCCGGGGTTGTGGCGCAGGTCCACCACCCAGCCGCAGCGCGCCTGCGGCTGCACGCGGGTGATGTCGCCGATGACGCCGGTGACGAAGGCCCGCCGCGCCGCGGCCTGCATGCCGCTGTAGCCGGGCATGTCGATGTAGCCGAGCTGGCCGGGTAGCGCCTGTACCTTCGGCGGCGAGGAGGGGAAGCCGCCGCGCTCGAGCTTCTGCGCGGTGGCGGCCGGCTGCAGGTGGCTGTGGTGATCGCCCAGCGCGGCCAGCAGCTGGCCGATGACGGGGTACGCGTCCGCCGCGGCGCCGGTGGGGCGCACCATGGCGCGCAGCTTGGGCTCCAGCGTGGGCCAGTCCACTTGCGCAGCGTGCAGGGCGTGGGCGCGCACGATGGCGATGGCGGCATTGAGCAGGCCGAGCGGCGTGACGGGCGCCACCGGCGACATCTGCCCGGTGAGGCGCAGGTTGGTGGTGCTCACCTCGCCGGCGCCGGTAAGCCCGGTGCCGAGGAAGATTTTCTCGGCGTCGTCCGGCACGTCTACCCGCACCTCGCGATGCGCCGCGGCGGTGGTGCCGAGCACCGGCTGCAGTTGCGAGTTGGCGAACGCCTCCGAGGGTCGCGCACCGTCTACGCGCAGCCAGATCAGCGCGCCCTGGGTGGCGTCGCGGGTGGATAGATCGGCGGTGAGCGTGAGGCGATGCCCGCGATACGGCGCGGCATCGAAGATGATGCCCGAGGCGCCGAACTTGCCGGGCAGCGGGTTCACGCCGCGCAGGGTGACGCGCGCGCCCTGGGTGCTGCGCGGGTCGCCCTGGCCCTGCACGGTGTAATGCGCGCGATCCGAGCCGGTGACGAACCAGCCCGACGCCGACTGCGCCATGCCGGCGGTCGACGTGCCGAGCAGCATCACGACCATCCCCATCCTTTGCGTCCAGCGACCCATGGCGTTCCCTCGACAGTGGCGAAGCGGTGAAAGTACGCCGGGCGCGCGCGCATGACCAGCACATCGGCGGCCTGCGGAAGAACCTGCGGCGGCACACCTGCTCGACGCGCGTTACGCTTGCACGCTCGCCCTCCGGGAGACCGCCATGCCGCTGGACCGCCGCGACTTTCTCAAGCTCACTGGACTCGGCGCGCTGGCTGCTGGCAGCAACGCACTGGCGACAGCGCCGTCCCTGGCCGGGGCATTTGCGCCGGTGCAGTCGCTGCCCCAGGGTCGACCCGACCACACGCTTCGCATCGCGCGCAGCCTGGTGGAGCTGGCGCCGGACCACATCGTCTCCACCACCACCTACAACGGCAGCGTGCCCGGGCCGCTGCTGCGCTTTCGCGAGGGGCAGCGCGTGGCGGTGGACGTACACAACGACACCGACGTGCCGGAGCAGTTGCACTGGCACGGCCAGTTCCTGCCGGTGGACGTGGACGGGGCGGCGGAGGAAGGCACGCCGTACATCCCGCCGCACGGCATGCGGCGGCTGAGCTTTGTGCCGGGGCCGGCGGGGTTCCGCTTCTATCACACGCATGTCAGCGCGGGCGCGGACCTCACCCGCGGCCAGTACAGCGGCCTGGTGGGGCCGGTGTATATCGAGCCGCGGCACGAGCCGGGGGCGTACGACCGCGAGGTGTTCCTGACGCTGAAGGAGTTCGATCCGTTTTTCAGCCAAGGCGGCGACATGGCGATGAATTTCCTGCGCCCGGATTCGGTGGACGCGGCGCTGAAGGCGCGCGGCGAACGGGCGATGCAGGCCTCGCTGGCCCGCGGCGACCGGCACGGCTACGAGGTGGGCTACCAGGCGTTCGCGATCAACGGGCGCATGCTCGGCCACGGCGAACCGGTGCGGGTGAAGGCGGGCGAGCGCGTGTTGTTCCACGTGCTCAACGGCAGCGCCACCGAGATCCGCAGCCTCGCCCTGCCCGGCCACACGTTCACCGTGGTGGCGATGGACGGCAACCCGGTGCCGAACCCCGCGCGCGTGCCGGTGCTGTGGCTGGGCACCGCCGAGCGGATCAGCGCCATCGTGGAGATGGACCGCCCCGGCGTGTGGGTGCTGGGCGACCTGGCCGACGACGACCGCTCGCGCGGCATGGGCATCGTGGTGGAGTACGCCGGCCAGCGCGGCGAGCCGCGCTGGGAGGCACCGCCGCCGTTCGGGTGGGACTATCGCCGTTTCACGATTCCCGGCGCCACCGCGGCGGAGCCCGACGAAGTGATCGAGATGACGTTCGCCAAGCAGAACGCGGCGGCCGGCGGCTTCAACCGCTGGACGATCAACGGCCAGGCGTTCGACATGCACGCCGGCACGCCGCGCTTCCGCCTCGCGCACGGGCGGCGCTACCGGCTGCGCATGCACAACGCCAGCGACGACATCCACCCGATGCACCTGCACCGCCACACGTTCGAGATCACCCGCCTCGCCGGCCAGCCCACCGCGGGGTTGCGCAAGGACGTGGCGATGCTCGGCGGCTACCAGACGATGGAGGTGGATTTCACCGCCGACCAGCTGGGGTTGTCGCTGTTCCACTGCCACATGCAGCTGCACATGGACTTCGGTTTCATGGCCCTGTTCGACTGCGCATGAGCACGCCGACGACGCGCGGCCGCGTGGGTGAAGTCGCGGCCGCCTTCCTGCTGCTGGGGCTGACATCGTTTGGCGGGCCGGTGGCGCACATCGGCTATTTCCGCCGCGCATTCGTGGAGCGGCGGCGCTGGCTGGACGAGGCGCACTTCGGCCAGTTGTTGGCGCTGTGCCAGTTTTTGCCGGGGCCGGCGAGCAGCCAGCTGGGGTTTTCGATTGGGCTGCTGCGTGCGGGGTGGCTGGGCGGGCTGGCGGCGTTCGTGGGGTTCACGTTGCCGTCGGCGTTGCTGATGCTGGGCTTTGCGCTGGCCAGCCGCGCGCTGGAAGGTGCGTGGGGCGCGGCGCTGCTGCACGGCCTGAAGCTGATGGCGGTGGCCGTGGTGCTGCATGGCGTGCTGGGCATGGCGCGCACGCTGGCGCCGGACGGGCCGCGCCGCGCGTGGGCGCTGGTCGCCGCCGTGGTGATGCTGTGGAGCGGCGCGGCGTGGATGCAGCTGGCGGTGGTGGCCGGCGGCGCGTTGCTGGGGCCGTGGCTGTGCCGTGGCGTGACGGCACGACAAGGCGAGACGTTTGCGCTGGCCTACGGCCACCGCACGGGCGCGTGGCTGCTGGGGGTGTTCGCGCTGGGGCTGGGCGTGGCCCTGCTGGTGCCGGGCTTGCCACCGCTGGGGCGGGTGGCGGCGGCGTTCTATCGCGCCGGTGCGCTGGTGTTCGGCGGTGGCCACGTGGTGCTGCCGCTGCTCAAGAGCGCGGTGGTGGATGCCGGCTGGCTGGACAACGCCACGTTTCTTGCCGGCTACGGCGCAGCACAGGCGGTGCCGGGGCCGATGTTTTCGCTCGCGGCGTTTCTGGGCGCCCGGCTGCCCGGCGGCATGGGCGGCGTGCCCGGGGCGACGGTGGCGCTGGCGGGCATCTTCGCGCCGGGGCTGTTGCTGGTGTCGGGCGCGCTGCCGTACTGGCGAACGCTGGGCCACCGCACGCCCGCCGCCCGCGCACTGGCTGGCGTGAATGCCGGGGTGGTCGGCCTGCTGGCCGCGGCGCTGGTGAACCCGGTGGGCGTCAGCGCGATCCATAGCGTGGGGGATGCGCTGATCGCTCTATCCGCGTACCTGCTGCTGCGTGCCGGGATGCCGCCGCTGCTGGCGGTAGCGTGGTGCGTGGCGGGGGCGCTGGCGCCGGTGGTATGGGCGGCGCTCTGAAGCGACCTAAACCGCCAGCCACCCGGCGTGCAGCGCCAGCACCACCAGGCTGATGCCCAAACGCATGCGCCGGTACGGGGCAGTCCACAACGGATCACGCTGATCGATCACCAGCCAGATCGCGAAGCCGGCGGCGAGCAAGGCCAGCGCGTACATCGGCGCATGCAGCAACAGCAGCGCGGAGAAGCCGATGAGGCTGGGCATCACCGCCTCCACGAAGCGCAGCGGCGACACCCCGCCGGCCAGGCCGCGGCCCCAGCGCGCGCCGCCGAGAAAGCTGAGGATCACCGCGCCGTAGGCCACGAACACCGCGGCGGCAAAGCCGGCCCAGGCGGGCCACACGAAGGCGGCGAGCAGCGCGCCGGCGAACGGCAGCACGCCGCTCCAGCCCAGCGCGAGCATGCCGCGCGGCAGCGGCGGTTTGGAGGTATCGATCATGCCCGGAACTCCTGGCCGGCACCGCGCCGGCGTCGCCGGCCATGATCGCCGAAGCCGTGCGCCGCCCCAAGGGCGGGCGTTACACCGGCAGGCCGAGTGCGCGCATGCGGGTGCGCAACGCGTCCGCGCCCTGGAAGTGCCAGCCGTGCATGCCCAGCGCCTCGGCGGCGGCGACGTTTCGGAGTGAGTCGTCGATATAGAGCGTGTGGGCCGGCTCGATCGCGTAGCGCTGGATCAGCCGCTGGAAGATCTCAGGATCGGGCTTGATCAGCTGCTCCTCGCCGGACACCACGATGCCCTCGAACCAACCGAGAAAATCGAAGCGCTCGCGCGCCAGCGGGAAGGTTTCCTGCGACCAGTTGGTGAGCGCGTACAGGCGCACGCCCTGCTCGCGCAGTTCGCCAAGCAGGTCGACGGTGGGCTGGATCGGGCCGCGCAAGGTATCCAGCCAGCGCGTGCGGTAGGCGGCGATGTGCTCGGCATGGTGCGGGTGCTGCGCGCTGAGTACGGCCACGGCCTCGGCCCAGGGGCGGCCGGCGTCCTGCGCCAGGTTCCACTCCGGCGTGCAGACCTCGGCGAGGAAGCGCTCCATGGCGGCCTCGTCGTCGAACAGCGTGCGGTAGAGGTAGCGCGGGTCCCAATCCACCAGCACGCCGCCGAGGTCGAAGACCACGGTGTTGACGGTGGGACGATTGGAGTGTGCGGCCGGTACGGGGGCTGACGGCATGGAGTGAGGGGGCGTGGCCGGGGGCCTCATGCTAACCCGGCACGCTGGCCCTGCCGGTGGCCGTCGCCAGGTGGTCGGCCACCATCGTCGCCAGCGGCGCGTGCGCAATCTGCAGCACCTCGAACAGGCCGGCGGCGTGCAGCGGCACGGCAAGATCGAGCACCTCCTGCTCCAGGCGTTGGCGGGCCGCTTCGTCGGTGGCGGCGAGCAACTGGCGCACGCGCAGCACGAAATGGGCGAGCAGCGGCGCGGGCGACGCTGCAGCGTCGATGGAACGGTGGGCGGGGCCGTCGAACAGCACGCCGCGGGCGTGCAGCGGGTGGAACAGCGCGGCCAGGCGCTGCATCAGCGAAGGGAGCGGAGCGGCGGAAAAAGACGTGGACATGGATCGTGCCTCGGTCGGGGAATGAAACGCGCGCGGCTTGTCTGCACGCGCGACCTGCGGCACGGTACGACCTCAACTTAACTTGAGGTCAAGCGTGTGAGGTCGAGCATGGGCAAGGCATCGGATGCTCCGGCGCTGAGCGTGGGCCAGGTGGCCGAACGCAGCGGGCTGAGCGTGTCGGCGATCCACTTCTACGAGAGCAAGGGGCTGATCCGCAGCTGGCGCACGGCCGGCAACCAGCGTCGCTACCGGCGCGACGTGCTGCGGCGGCTGGCGGTGATCCGCGTGGCAAACCGCACCGGGCTGCCGCTGGCGTCGATCGCCGCGGCGCTGGCCGAGCTGCCGGACGAGCGCACGCCGAACATGGCGGACTGGAAGCACCTGTCCAGCCACTGGAGCGCCGAGCTGGACGCGCGCATCGCCCGCCTCACGCAACTGCGCGACGAACTCACCGGCTGCATCGGCTGCGGTTGCCTGTCGCTGAAGAAGTGCCCGCTGCGCAACGCCGGGGATCGACTCGGCGACAGCGGCAGCGGCCCGCGCCTGCTCGACGCGGATGCGCTGTAGCGCGCGGTGCTGCAGCGTGGCGCGCGATGGCGCGCTGGCGCATCATCGTCCGACCACCAGCCGAAGGAGATCGCGATGACGACGAGGGTGCTGGGCATCGACCTGCACGATGCCGGACGCGACGGGGTGTACCGGGTGGCTCCGGATGACCCGGTGACGCTGGTCGGCGACGCCGAGCGCGCGGGGCTCGCGTTGGCGCGCATCGATCTGGCCGACTGCCACGACGAGGCCGGCGCACGGCAGCGCATCGCCACGCTGGCGGGTCTGCCGGCGGCGGCCGGCTCATGGGCACAGCTGGACGCGGCGCTGCGCGCCGACGAAGGCGCCGGACGCGTGCTGCTGTTCGATCACGCGGTGGCGTTCTGCCGCGCCGCGCCGGAAGCCTACGCGGCGAGCCGCCGCGCGCTGGAGGAGATGGCGCGGGCCGGGCATGCGCGGGGCGTGCCGTTCTTCGTGTTCATGGAGTTTCCGGACAACGAGACGCGCGACGCGGCGATCGACGCCTGAGCGGTCGCACATCACCCGGCACTGGCGGCGGCCGCGTGGCGCGCGGATGCTCGCGCGCACACCGTCTTGAGGAGTCCGGCCGATGATCCTGCTCGCTGCCCTGCTGATGACCGCGACGGCCGCGCCGTCCCCCGCCTGCCAGGTGTGGCAACGCGAACAGGCGTTCGCGCGCAGCGTGCGCACGCACGACGCGGCAGCGTTCCGAACGTTTCTCGCCGATGACGCGGTGTTCGATGCGAACACCGCGCATCCGGCGCGTGGCGCGGCGGCGATTGCCGCGGCGTGGGCGCCGATCGTCGCCGGCAAGGCACTGCAGCTGGACTGGCAGCCGGCCCATGTGGTGGTGAGTGCGGATGGTCGCCTGGCGTTGTCGAGCGGCCCGTACGTGCTCACCACGCATGGCAAGGACGGCCAGGCACACACCTCGATGGGCCACTTCAGCACGGTGTGGCGGCGCGGGCGCGATGGCGCGTGGCGGGTGCAGTTCGACGGCGGTGACGAGGGGCACCCGGCGGATGGGGAGGCGCTGGCGGCATTTGCGCGGGGCGTGGATGCGGGGTGTGCGCCGGGGTTGTAGTTGGCTTGAGGTGGGAGCGGGGTGGCGTGGGGTTTCGGGCCCTTCGACTCCGGCGCGAAGCGCCTACGCTCAGGGCGAACGGTTGGGAGTGGGCGCTTCGGTTGATCTGCACGGTCGCGACCAGACTGACTCAGCCTCCACGGAGTGGAGCGCCGATCAAGTTCCGCCGTGCCTCTCACCCGTTGGCCCTGAGCGAAGCGCTTCACTCCGGAGCGAACACGCGCCGTCACCTCACACCGTTCGCCCTGAGCGTAGGCGCACCGCGCCGAAGTCGAAGGGCAGCCCCAACCCGACAAGCACCACCCACTCCAGCATCCATGTCCGAAAACGGCGAGTTCGCCCGCGGAGTCGGTGCTAGCCTGCGCGGCATGGACACTCCCCTGCCCCCGGTATTGCCCGATGCGCGCACCTGCGAGCGCGCCCGGCTGAGTCGCGATGCGCGCTTCGACGGCCTGTTCTTCACCGCCGTCACCAGCACGCGTATCTACTGCCGGCCGGTGTGCCCGGCGCCGTCGCCGAAGCCCACCAACGTGCGCTATTACGCGAGTGCGGCGGCGGCGGAAGCGGACGGCTTTCGCCCTTGCTTGCGCTGCCGGCCGGAGCTGGCGCCGGGTAATGGCGACTGGCAGCGCGGTGGGCACGCGGTGGCGCGGGCGCTCACGCTGATCGAGCACGGCGCGCTGGAAACCGGCTCGGTGGACGAGCTGGCCGCACGGGTCGATCTCGGTGCGCGCCAGCTGCGGCGGCTGTTCGTGGAGCACCTGGGGGTGCCGCCGTTGAGCGTGCACACCACGCGGCGTTTGCTGTTCGCCAAGCAACTGTTGACCGAGACCGCGATGCCGGTGACCGAGGTGGCATTGGCGGCGGGCTTCGGCAGCTTGCGTCGGTTCAACGCAGCGTTTGCGCAGGCGAACCGGTTGCCACCGCGCGAGCTGCGTCGGCAGCCGCGTGCCCCGGCCGGCGCGCCGCTGGTGCTGCGGCTGGGCTACCGGCCGCCGTACGATTTCACCGCGCTGCTGGCATTCCTTCGCGGCCGCGCGCTGCCCGGGGTGGAGGCGGTGGACGAGGCGAATTACGCGCGCGTGTTCGGCGATCCCGCGCAGCCTTCGTGGTTGCGGCTGAGCGCGTGGCTGCAGGGCGAGCATGCACTCCGGCTGGAGCTGCACGGCGTGGCGCCGGCGCAGTTGCTGGGCGTGGTGACGCGGCTGCGCCGCATGTTCGATCTGGATGCCTCACCGCAGGCGATCGCCGCGGTGTTCAAGCGCGATGCGGTGCTGGGGCCGCTGGCGAAGAAGCACCCGGGACAGCGCCTGCCCGGCGGCTGGGACGGTTTCGAGATTGCGGTGCGCGCGATTCTCGGCCAGCAGGTGAGCGTGGCCGCGGCGCGCACGCTGGCCTCGCGCGTGGTGCAGCGCTTCGGCACGCCGCTGGTGGAGGCGCCGCTGCCGGGGCTGGAACGGATATTTCCCACTCCGGCGCAGCTGGCGGACGCAGACCTGGGCGCGCTGGGCATTACCGGCGCACGCATCGCGACGATCCGCGCGGTGGCGCAGGCGCTGCTGGACGGGCGCATCGACTTTCGTCCGGAGCAACCACTGGAAACGTTCGTGGAACGCTGGGTGGCGCTGCCGGGCATCGGCGCGTGGACCGCGCATTACATGGCGATGCGCGCGCTGAGCCACCCCGATGCGTTTCCCGCCGCGGACCTGATCCTGCGACGCGCGGCGGCACCAGGCGCAGAGGAACTGAGCACGCGCGCCCTGGAACAGCGCGCCGAGGCCTGGCGGCCGTGGCGCGCGTACGCGGTGATGCATCTGTGGCGCAGCGTGGGCGAGGCGGCCGTGGCAACCGGAGCCAAGCGATGAGCGGCGCGATCTGGTTTGACGAGATGCCCTCGCCGGTCGGCCCGCTGCGGCTGGTAGCCGACGAGCACGGCCTGCGGCAGATCTGGTTCGAGAACGAGCGACACCCGAAGCGCGCCGCGCCGCACTGGGTGCGCGCGCCGAAAGCCGTGGCGTTCGCGCGCGAGCAGCTGGAGGAATATTTCGCCGGCACGCGGCAGGTGTTCGAGCTGCCGCTGCATCCCGTGGGCACGCCGTTCCAGCTCACCGTGTGGCAGGCGCTAGCGGACATTCCCTACGGCAGCACGCAGAGCTACGGCGAGGTGGCGCGGCGCATCGGCGAGCCGCAGGCGGTGCGCGCGGTGGGCGCGGCGAACGGGCGCAATCCGCTGCCGATCGTGCTGCCGTGCCACCGGGTGATCGGCGCAAACGGCAGCCTCACCGGTTTCGGCGGCGGCCTGCCGGTGAAGCAGTACCTGCTAGCGATGGAACGGCGCGTGGCGCAGGGCGACCTGTTCGGCGGCTGAGGGCGCGGCCGTGTGCCGGGCGACACATTGACGCTGCCAAAACGGCAAGTATACAGTGTATACATGCCTCGCCTTTCCACGTCCGACAAGATCCTCCGCGCTGCGCTGAAGCTGTTCGAGCGCGGCGGCGCCGAGGCGGTGAGCATGCGCCGCATCGCCGACGCAGTCGGCATCACGCCGATGGCGATCTATCGCCACTTCCCCAATCGCGAGGCGCTGCTCAAGCGGCTGTCCGACGACAGCTTCCAGGCGATCGCGCACGAGTGGGCCGCGCACGGCACGCACCCGGATGTGCTGGAGCGGCTGCTGGCGCTGCTCACGCCGTATCTCGACTACGCGCTGGCCAACCCGCACCTGTTCGATCACGCGTTCTCGCTGCGCCGTGACGATGCGCGCCGGTTCCCCGAGGACTTCCGCGAGCGGCAGTCGCCCACGCTCACCGTGATCGCCGATGCGATCGACGAGGGCATGCGGCTAGGGGTGTTGCGCAAGGACGACGCCTGGGACGTGGCGATGACGCTGTGGGCGCAGGCGCACGGCCTGATCGTGCTGTATCGCGCCGGCCGTTTCAGCTACGACGAGGCGGCGTTCCGCGCCTTCTATCTCGCATCGCTGCGGAGGGTGATCGATGGCATCAAGGCTTGATCGCAAGGGGCTGGTCGCCGGCCTCGCCGCGGTGGCGCTGTCGGCACTGGGCTGGTGGTTCGGCAGCGGACTGGCGCCGCAGTGGTGGCTGACCTGGCTGGCGCCGCTGCCGGTGCTGCTGCTGGCACCGCGCGTGCGCCGGCGCTGGGCCGCGCTGGCCGCGTTCGCGGCGTACGCGCTGGGTGGACTGAACCAGTGGAGCTACCTGCATGGCTATATCGGCCTGCCGATGTCGACGATTGTGCCGGCGGTGGCCGGGCCCGGTGTGATGCTGGCGCTGTGCGTGCTGCTGTTCCGTCGCCTGCTGCTGCGTGATCGGCCGCTTGCCGCGGCGCTGGCGGTGCCGGCGCTGTGGGTGACGATCGAATACATCAACACGCAGCTCTCGCCGCACGGCACGTTCGGCAGCATCGCGTACACGCAGATGGATGCGCTGGCGATCCTGCAGCTGGCCGCTTTCACCGGGCTGTGGGGCATCAGCTTTGCGCTGTTGCTGGTACCTGCGGTGCTGGCGGTGCTGGCCGCGCCGCAGGTGTCGGCGCGTGGTCGGCGCGCAGTGGCGGCGGTGGGCGTGGTGCTGCTCGGATCGGCGCTGGGATTCGGCGTCTGGCGGCTGCAGGCTCCGGCCGCGTCGACTGTACGGGTGGGCCTGGTGTCGCTGGAGAAACCCATTCGCCCCGCGCTACGCGATGCCGCCGGACAGGCGCTGCAGGCGCGCTACGTGGCGGCGATCGATCGCCTCGCGGCTGCCGGCGCGCAGATCGTGGTGCTGCCCGAAACCGTGCTGGCGACTGGCGACGCGACGCTGCCCGCTTTTGCGGATGCGGCGCAGCGCCACGGCGTGATCGTGGATGCGGGCATCGATTTCACCGGTGATCCGCGCGCCGAACGCAACATGGCGATGGCGTTCGTACCTGGCGAGGCGATGCCCTACCCCTACGCCAAGCACCACCTGATTCCCGGCTTCGAGAAGCAGTACACGCCGGGCGACGATTACCGACTGCTGCCGGGTACGCCGCGCATCGGCCTGGCGATCTGCAAGGATATGGACTTCCACGACATCGGCCGCGCCTACGCGGCACGCGATGCGCAACTGCTGCTGGTGCCGGCATGGGATTTCCGCATCGACGGCTGGCTGCACGGCCGCATGGCGATCATGCGCGGGGTGGAGAGTGGCTTCGCGATCGCCCGCGCCGCGCGCTCGGGGCGCCTCACCCTGAGCGACGACCGCGGCCGCGTGGTGGCCGAGGCGTCGAGCGAGCAGCACGACGCCTCGCTGGTCGGCAACTTGCCGCTGCACACGACACACACGCTGTACGCCCGCTGGGGCGACTGGTTCGTATGGCTGGGGATGGCCGCGCTGGCGGCAGCCTTGGTGCTAGCAGTGAAGCCGCGGCGCGAGGGGCGACGCGGCGCGTGAAAGCGCTATTGGCCTAGGCCCGTGCCGGCGCCTGCTCAGTGGCCGCCGCTGCTGGAACTGCGCGCCGGCTTGCTGCCTTCGCTGACCTGCGGCACCGGCTGCGGCAGCAGCGCATCGTTGTAGCGCTGTACGCGGTCACGCTGCTGTGCCCGGTAGAGCTGATCGAGCGCCTGTTCGGACTTGTCCACCTGCGCATCGTTGGCCGTGCTGCTGCTCGAGGCCGGGCGACGGGTGCGTTCGATCGCCTCCTGCCGCAACTGGTGCTCCACCTCGCTCTTGCGCAACTGGTCACGCACCTGGCTCTGCTGCACGGCCTGGCGAAAGCGCTGCTGCGCCGCCGTGGGCTGGATCAGCACCGGGCGCGGCGGCGGTGCGGGCGGTTGGTTCTGACGAGCCCAGGCAGCGCCGAGCGTGGCAAACGCAAGAACGGACGCGGTCAGCGAGCAGGAGAAAATCTTACGAGATGTCATCGTCACACCTATGCGCGATCATGGCCCGTTGTGGTGTCGCTGATCGTAGGTTTCAACGCATGAAAATCCTGTTCCGTCTGCTCGGCTGCATGGTGCTGCCGCTTGTCGCAGCCTGCGCCGGGGTACCCGCGCAACACGTCGCCGCACCGACCGCGCCGTCGCCGCTGCTGCTGGTGTCCATCGACGGGTACCGCTACGACTACCTCGACCGCGGCCTCAGCCCGACGCTTGCCGCGTTGGCGAAAGACGGCGTGCACGCCGAGGGCATGCAGCCCTCGTTTCCCTCGCTGACCTTTCCCAACCACTACACGCTGGTGACGGGCCTGCGCCCGGACCACCACGGCATCGTGCACAACACGATGGAAGACGCGCAGTTCGGCCACTTCGCACTGAAGGATCGCGAGGCGGTGAGCGACGCCCGCTGGTGGGCCGAAGGCACCCCGCTGTGGGAAACCGCCGACCGCGCGGGCCTGAAGACCGCCACCATGTTCTGGCCCGGCACCGAGGCCGACATCCACGGCCGCCATCCCGATCACTGGCGGCCCTACGACGGCCAGGTGACGCCCGACCAGCGCGTGGATCAATTGCTCGCCTGGCTGGACCTGCCGCCCGACCAGCGGCCGAGCTTTCTCACGCTGTATTTCGATGCGGTGGATCACGCCGGCCACGAATTCGGGCCGGACTCGCCACAGGTGAACCAGGCGTTGCGCGAGACCGACGAGGCGCTCGGGCGGCTGGTGGCCGGGCTGAAGCAGCGTGGCCTGTTCGATCGCATGAATATCATCGTACTGGCCGACCACGGCATGGCCACGGTGCCGGTGGGGCACACCATTGCGCTCGACGACCTGCTGCCGCTGGATCAGGTGGATCTGGTGACCGCGGGCGTCCTCGCCGGTATCGATCCGAAACCCGGCCACGCTCAGGCATTTGCCGCGATCGAAGCGCGCATGGAGCAACCGCAGCAGCACATGCAGTGCTGGGACAAGACGCGCGTGCCGGCCCGCCTCGCCTACGGGCACAACCCGCGCGTGCCGCAGTTGCTGTGCCTGGCCGATGTGGGCTGGACGATCTCCACGCGCCAATACCTGGCCACGCAGGCCGAGGACCACGCTCGCGGCGAACACGGCTACGACAACGCCGACCTGCGCATGCAGGCGCTGTTCGTGGCGCACGGGCCGGCCTTCCGGCGCGGCGTCGGGCATGCGGTGTTCCCGAACGTGGACGTCTATCCGCTGATGGCGCACCTGCTTGGCATCACGCCCGCGGCGAATGACGGCAACTATGACGCGGTGAAGGACATGCTGGTGCCGGCGGCGCGATGAGGATGGTCCGCAATGTGCGGCCGGCCTTTTTGCGCGAGCCGATGTCGCAGCGTGGTCGACTCTCCATCGCACGATTTCTCGCGTGGACTTAGGCGCCTGATTCGACGCGCCGAAGCTGTTCGTCGATGGACCTGCGGGGAGCAAAAGCTTTCGAGTGCCTTCGGCGCCCGAGTCACTTTCTCTTGGATCGCCACAAAGAGAAGTGACTCGGCCTCCGTAGGAGGACGAAACCGCTCTTTGCCCCTGGCCCGGCTTGACGGAAAAGAGCCAAGATCAAGATGGATTCCCGCTTGGCCAGCCTGCGGCTGTTGAAAAGCTCTTGGCGGGAATGACGGCGGGGAGCGTGAGGCGCGCGGCAAGCCGCGTGGGACGACTGACGCTGGACGGGGGCGCAGCCTGGACGACCTCCATCCCACCGCAAGCACAGCCCACTCAGGGCATCGCCCCCTGACTGGCCGGCGTAGGCAAGGTCGCCACGTTGACCAAAGGCGGCACACGGTAGAGCCGCCAAGCCACCAGCAACCCGGCCAGCACCAACGCAGCGACAAACGCCACCACGCCATGCCACCCATGCGAGGCGTAGAACAGCCCGCCGCCGGCGCCCGCCAGGCTCGAGCCCATGTAATACGAAAACAGGTACATCGACGACGCCTGCGCCTTCGACGCGCCAGCGCGACGGCCAACCCAGCTACTGGCGATGGAGTGGCCACCGAAGAAGCCGAAGGTGATCGCCACGACGCCCAGCACGATCAGCCACAGCGCTGTGAGCGCAGTGAGCGCCACGCCGACGAGCATCAGTGCGAACGCCGTCCACAACACCTTGCGCCGACCGAGCTGACCGGCCAGGTGGCCCATCCACGCGGAGCTGAAGGTACCGATGAGGTAGACGCTGAAGATCGCACCCACCACCGCCTGATTCAGCCCGTACGGCGGGGCCAGCAGCCGGTAGCCGATGTAGTTGTAGACGGTGACGAACGCGCCCAGCAGCAGGAAGCCGGTGGCGAACAGCCACGGCAGCGCGGCATCGCGGAACATCGCGGCGAAGCGCGCGAGCAGGCTGCGCAGGTTGAGCGGCTGGCGCACGAAGTGCCGCGACGGCGGCAGGCTGGCCCAGAACAGCAGCGCCGAGATGAAGCCGATACCGCCCACCGTGGCCACGCCCACGCGCCAGCCGAACCAGTCGGCCAGCACGCCGGCCACCAGCCGCCCGCCCATGCCGCCGATGGCGTTGCCGGCGATGTACAGGCCCATCCCCAGGCCGATGGAGTCGGCGTGCATTTCCTCGCTGAGATAGGTCATCGCCACCGCCGGCAAGCCGCTGAGGGTGAGGCCGAGCAGCGTGCGCAGCACCAGCAGCATGTGCCAGTCCGGCACCAGCGCGGTGGCCAGCACCAGCACCGCCGAGGACAGCAGCGAGGCAGCCATCACCGACTTGCGCCCCACCGCGTCGGACAACGCGCCGGCGAACAGCATGGCGAAGGCGAGTACGCCGGTGGTAAGCGACAGCGACAGCGCGCTGGTCGCCGCGCTCACGCCGTAGTCGTGGCTGAACTGCGGCATCAGCGGCTGCACGCAGTACAGCAGGCCGAACGTGGCCAGGCCGGCGGCGAACAGCGCGAGGTTGGTGCGCCTGAAGGCGGCCGTGCCATGGCAGATCCACGCCGGCGTGTCTGCCGCCATCGTGTCCGTCGTCCTGGAACCGTCCGTCGCCATCGTGCTACCCAACCGGGAGTTGATCTGGAAGCGCGAAGTCTAGAACCGGCAGACAAGACGATCGATGACGCGAATTGGCCGGTTCGCCATGCACGGCATGTCCATTCACCCCTGACCGTGAGGCCTGTGCCCCTGCAGTAGCGGTGCCAGCGACACCGACCAGGCGTTGAGGTTGCCGTTGTCCCACTGCTCGACACGTCGCAGGTAGGTCGCGGCTTGCTCGGGCGAATGGGGGTAGCGATCCACCGGCGCGGTGCGGTCGCTGGCGAAATAAAGTGTCCGGCGGTCCGGCCCCAGGTGCGGCAGGTAGTCGGTGCTGAAGCCGCCGGCATCGTCGCCGGCGTAGCGGATCGCCTGCGGTACGCCCCAGCCGCCGCTCTCCCGGAACACGATGAACAGGTGGTCCTTGCTGTCGCCGGGCAGGCGGTGGTCGCTGGCGAACACCATGAATGAGCCGTCAGGCGCGATCTCCGGGTCCACGTCGTTGTCGCCGTAGTGGCTGAACGGCAATGGCTGTGCTGGCTGGTAGGTGCCATGCACAAACGTCGACACGTACAGGCGCTTGCCCTTGCCCGGATCGATCGACAGGAAATACAGGCTGCCGTCGCGCGCCATGCTGGCCTTCCACACGGCATCGCTGATGTTGACCGTGGCAGGGAGGCGCTCCGGTTCGCTCCAGCGGTCCCAGCGCGAACCGGTCCGTGTCACCTTCCACAGCACCACCTGCTGGCGCACGGGCGTGCTTGCAGTGCGACGGATCGAGACGTAGACCAGGGTCCTTCCGTCCGGCGAGAGCGCGGGCGCGAGATCCGGCCAAGTGCCCGAGAATGAGGCGATGACCGGCACCGACCACTGCCCGCCGACACGGTGCGACTCCATGATCGTGCCACCGCCGGCGCCGCTGCGGGTGAAGAACAGTGTCTGGCCGTCGGGACTGAAGGTGGGGGATTCGTCGTTGGCCGGGCCGGAAACGACACCCGGCGCGAAGATCTCCGGCGCCGCCAGCACCGGCGGGTTGGCTGCGCCGGCGCTGGCGCTGACGCCCCACGCCAGCAGTACGGCGAATACGGCTTTCGAACTGCACGATCCCTGCATACTGGAGCTCCTGCATGGCGAAGATGCGCCACGCTAGCGCGCCCCATGCCATACCCGCGCATGCCGGATGTCACCCGGGCACGAGCGATCCGCTCGGCACCGGACTGCGATAGCGACACGCAACAGCCTTACTCGTCGCCGGTCGCCAGCGGCAGCCGCAGTTGCACGTCGAGGCCGCCGTCCGGCGCGTTTTGCGCATGTGCCGTGCCATCGTGCGCGATCGCCACGCGCTGGACGATGGCCAGGCCGAGGCCATGCCCTTCGGCCCGCTGCGCGTTGCTGCCGCGGAAAAATGGTCGGAACAATGCGGCCAACTCGTCCGGTGGTACGCCGGGGCCGTGATCGCGCACCGAAAGCCGCGCCAGTCTCCCCTCGGCACGAGCGCTCAGCAGAACTTTCCCGCCCTCGTGGCTGAACTTGATCGCGTTCGACAGCAGGTTGTCCAGCGCCCGCTCCAGCAATAGGGCGTGGCCGGAGACGATGACCGGCTCGGCGGCCTCCACCTGGAAAACGATACCGCGCGCACGCGCTTCCAGCTGGGCGCGCGCGGCGCACTCGCGCATCAACGCGGCCACGTCCACCGGCTGTCGCTGCTCACCCGGCAGGCCGCCTTCCAGCCGCGACAGCGCCAGCATCTCGCCGGTGAGGCGGTCCAGCCGCGCGATCTCCTGTTCGGCCTGGCGGAAGTAGCCGGCGGCTTCGGCGGGGCCGGCGCTGCGCTCGGCGAAATCGAGGATCAGCTGCAGCCTTGCCAGCGGCGAGCGCAGCTCGTGCGAGAGATCCTGCAGCACGCCGCGATCGTGCGCGACCAACGCCTCGATGCGCTCGGCCATGGCGTCGAAATCGCCGGCGAGCTGGGCCAGTTCGTCACGTCGCGAGCGTCCGCGCCAGCCGACCCGCGTGGACAGCTCGCCCGCCGCCATGCGCTGCGAGGCTGCGCGCAACGCCGCCACCGGCCGCGCCACACTGCGGGCGATCCACCAGCCGATGCCACCCACCAGCAGCAACGACAGCACCGCCTGCACGGTAAGCTCGATGCGCTGACGCGTGTGCTGGCGCAAGCGCGTGTGCGAGCGACTCAGCGCGACCAGCTGGTAGCTGCGCCCGTCGCTGCCGGACACCGCCTGTACGGCGAGATACAGGCCGGGCCGCGGCTGCATCAAAAGATCGTGCCCGGCGCCCAGCAGGTTGGGCAGGTCGCGCTGGATCGGGCCATACAGGCGGAACGGCGACAGCGGTCGGCCATGCTCGAACAGCGTCGCCTCGATGCCTTCGTGCCGCTGCGCCTGCGACCATGCCTGCAGGGCCGGCTCGCCACCGGACTGGTAGGCGTCGCGCGCATCGCTGGCGAGCGTGGGCCAGTCGATCTCCACCGCGGTGGAGTACTCGATGAAGCGCTGCGCCAGCGCGCCACCGACGAACAGCACCACCAGGTTGGCCAGGCAGAAACCCAGCAGCAAGCGCCAGTAGAGCGAGCTGCGCAGCGGATTCATGCCGCCCCCGCCAACAGCAGGTAGCCCGAACCGCGCACCGATTCGATGCGCGGCGCCGCGTCGGAGGCCTCGGCCAGCTTGTGGCGCAGGCGGCTCACGTGCACGTCGATGCTGCGGTCGAAACGCTCCAGTTCGCGGCCCAGCGACAGGCGCGTCAGCGTCGCCTTGTCCACCACTTCGCCAGCGCGCTGCGCCAGCGCGAGCAGCAACTGGAACTCCGCGCCGGTGAGGTTGAGCTCGCGCGCACCCACGTACGCCTGGCGATCGCCCGGCTGCAGCCGCAGCGCACCGACCTGCACGTTGGCCGCCGCCTCTGGATTCTGCCGGCGCAGCTGCGCGCGCACGCGCGCCAGCAGCTCGCGCGGCAGGCAGGGCTTGGCGAGGTAGTCGTCGGCCCCCAGTTCCAGGCCGATCACCCGGTCCACCGGCTCGCCGCGGGCGGACAGCATGATCACCGGCAAGCGCTGCTGCAGGCGCAGCTCGCGCAGGGTTTCCAGGCCGTCGCGGCCGGGCATCATCACGTCGAGGATCAGCAGATCCGGCCGCTGCGCGCCGTCGCGCAGGTGCGCCAGGGCGGCTTCGCCATCGTGCACCACGTCCACGGTGAAACCCTCGCGCTGCAGGTAGTCGGCCAGCAGGCGGGTCAGGGCGCGATCGTCGTCGGCGAGCAGGATGCGGGGCATGGGGGACATTCCAGTGGGTCCGCGACGCGCGCGCCACGGGCTTTACCGATCTTTACGTTTGCGCAAAGAACATACACGCAACGATGTCGTCCAATGCTCACCACTCCCCACCCAAGCAAGAGGTGTCACCCATGCGCAAGACGACTTCCCTCGGTTTCATCCTGGCCTCGGCGATGGCGCTGACCGGTGCGGCCTACGCGGCTACCGGCGGTCACGACGGCGGTCGCCACTTCGGCGGGCACGGCCATCACGGCATGCACGAGGCGTTCGCCAAGCTCAACCTCACCGATGCGCAGAAGGCCAGCATCAAGCAGATCACCCAGGCCAGCCGCGAGCAGAACAAGGGCCAGTGGCAGGCGCTGCGCACCCAGCGCGAGGCCTTCGAGCAGATGACGCCGGATCAGGTCGGTTATCAGGCCGCCGCCGCCCGCCTGGCGCAGGTCGAAGGCCAGGCCACCCAGGCCCGCATCGAGCAGCGCGCCAAGGTGAAGGCACAGATCTATGCCGTACTGACCCCGGCGCAGAAGGCCCAGCTGGCCACCATGCGCAGCGAGCGCGAAGCCCGCCGTGAACAGTGGAAGGAGTTCCGCAACAGCCACCCCGCTCCGGCCACCAGCACCGCGCAGTAATACGGGCAAACCGTCCGCTGCTGGAGGCGCCCGCGCAAGCGGGCGCCTCTCTCTTTGCGGCCGTCGCCTGCACGCCGCGCCCACGCCGGGCAGCCATTGTCTTCATCGGCGAGAACTGAGGATCGCAACGCCGCCCTACGGAGTGAACGCGATGAGGATCTTTCGCCCGCTGTTGGCCCTGCTCGGGCTGGCGCTCGCCGCCTGCCACGACCGCGCGCCACCCGCACCACATGCCGACACACCGCCCACCGAAGTACCGGCGCCGCGCACGTTCAGTGCGCCTGCGCTGGGCCTGACGCTGTCCGTGCCGAGCGGCATGACGTTGCGCCGCGATTTCCAGCGCAGCTACCTCGATGCCGGTGCCTGGCAGACGTTCGCAGGCAAGAACAGCCTGGGCCGGCCGCTGGCCGCTCTGGTGATGGACGGCTCCAACAAGGTCACCGCCGGGGAGCTTCGCTTGAGCGAGAGCGACGCGGCCGAGGCGCTGGCGCATTGCGAAGACATTCCCGCCAGCGCGGCGCCGGATTCCACCTCGATCGAGAAGCTCGACGGCGTAGCGTTCCAGCACTTTCGCGCCGGCGATGCGGCGATGAGCCACTATCTGAAGGTCGACGGCTATCGGGCCGTACGCGCGGGGCACTGCGTGGCGATCGATCTGCTGGTCTACGGCACGCGGCCGGAGGTGTACGACCCGCCGGCCACTCCGCCGTTCACGGAAAACCAGGCGTGGACGGCCCTGCACGCCGCCCTGGGCGAGCTGCACTGGACGCATTGATTCGCCGCCCCTCGGCTCAGGGTTCGAGCACGTGCACGCGCTGGCCATCGGCCAGGCGATCGTCGGGATAGGCCACCACCTGGTCGCCCTCGCGCAGGCCGGCAAGTACCGCCACCGCGCCGTCGCCCTCGGTGCCTGGCGTCACGGCCACCCGATGCGCGCGGCCTCCGCTCACGCGATAGGCCGCCCAGCGCCGGCCGTCCCGGAACAGCGCACTGGACGCTACCTGCAGCACGTTGGCCTGGCGCGCCACCTCGAACTGCACCTCGACGCGGAAGTCGTCGCCGAGCGCGGCCCACTGCGTAGGTGGTGAGGTGATGTCGAGCCAGACCTGGGTGCGCTGCTCTTCCACGCCCAGCGCAGAGACCTTGGTGAAGGCTCCGGGCTCGACTCGCGCCACGCGTGCCTCCAGCGGCGCCGCGCCACCCCAGCGCAGGATGCGTGCCGGCGTGCCCGGCTGCAGGCGCAGCGCCTGTTGCGACAGCGCCTGGACCATCACCTCAAGCGTGCGCAGGTCGCCCACTTCAAGCAGCGGCTGGCCGGCGGCCACGGCCACTGCGCTCTCCTGATAACGGCGCAACAGCACGCCGTCGATCGGCGAGCGCAGCGCCACCGCGTGGCCGCCCGCGCGCCCCTGCCCCTGCAGCAAAGCCAGTAGCGCCGCGTGCTGCTGCGCGGCGGCCTGCTGCTCGGCCTCGGCCGCCGCAGCCATCGCGCGGGCGCGATCCACGCGCGCCTCGGCCTCGTCCAGCGCGGCCACGCTGACCACGCCGCCGGCGCCGAGCGTGCGCATGCGCGATACGTCGCGCTGCGCCAGCGCCGCATCGCTGCGAGCAGCGGCGAGGCGCTGCGCCGCGGCCTGCCGTGACGCTGCAGCGGCCTGCGCCTCGGCTTCCAGCCGCAGGCGGTTGGCCGGGTCGATCAGCGCCGCCGGCAGCGGCTCGATCACCGCCAGCACCTGGCCGACCTGCACCGGGGCGCCGGGCAGCAGATCGATGCGCTGCACGGTGCCGGCGATCGGTGCGGAGAGCACCCAGCGCCGCGGCAGCCGCGTGCGGCCTTCCTCCTCGAACCGCTCCACCAGCGGGCCGCGCGTGACGCGCGCCAGCTCCACCGGTCGCGGCGCCGTCTGCAGCGCCCACCACGCCACCGCGGCGAGGGCGACGCAGGCGACGACGGCGGCAGCGAGATGGGAGCGCTTCATGGGCAAGCCTCACTCACGGGTCTTGAGCACGGCGATCAGATCCAGCCGGGCGATGCGCCGGCGCACCAGCAGCGCGGAGAATACGCTGGCGCCCAGCACGGTGAGCCCGGCGAACGCGTAGGTGGCGGTGGTCAGGCGCACCGGCACGCGGAACAGTTCGGACTGGAAGCCCTGCACCATCAGCCAGCACAGCCCCCAGCCTGCCGCAAAGCCGAACGGCAGCGACAGCAGCACCAGCACGCCGAGCTCGCCCAGCAGCAGCGCGCTCACCTCGCCCTCGGTCATGCCCAGCACGCGCAGGCTGGCCAGCTCGCGGCCGCGTTCGGACAGGCTGATGCGCGCGGCGTTGTAGACCAGCCCCACGTTGATCAGCGCGCCGAGCAGCGCGGCGATCCAGGTAAACGCGCGCATGCTCTCAGCCATGGTGGCGTAGAAGCTGCGGATGCCGGCCTGCCGCGCGCTGACGCCGGCCACCCACGGCCGACGATCCAGCCGGGCATACAGCGCGGGCTCCGCCCCTGGCGTCACGCCGAGCAGCACGCCGGAGATCACGTCGCCGTCGCCCAGCGCACGGTTGAGCGCATCGAGCGCCATGTAGCCCTGCGCGCCGATCGGCTCGGGTATGAAGCCGACCACGCGCAACTCGCGCTGGCGGCGGTGGCCGTCCAGCGCCTGCACCTGCACGGTGTCGCCGGGTGCCAACGCGAGACGGTCACGCAGGTAGTCGGTGAGCAGCACGCCGTCGCCGCGCGGCACCAGCGGGCGCAGCTGCGTGTCGCGCGGGCGACTGAGCACGGCATCGGGCGGCAGGCCTTCGATCACTGTGCGATAGCGACGCGCGCCGTGCACCAGCTGCACCGGCACGACACGCACCGGCTCGGCCACCCGCACACCGGGCAATGCAGCAAGTTCGAACAGCGCCGCACGCGATGCCGGCTCGATGAAGGTGACGCTGAGATCCTGATGCTGCGCCAGGCTCAGCTGAGTATCGACCATGGTGTCGATGGCATCGCCTTGGAAACGCCCCACCGCCATCACCGCGGAGGCTAGCGCCAGCCCGGTGACAGTGGCGAACGCGCGCCACGGGCGGCGCGCGAGGTCGCGCAGCGCGATGCGCGAGGACGGCGACAGCCAGCGCTGCACGCCGAGCCGCTCCACCAGCGCCGGCCCGAAGCGCGGCGGCGATGGCGGGCGCATTGCCTCGGCCGGCGGCAGCCGCGCGGCGGCATGGAGCGCCATCAACGCCCCGCCCGCCGCCGCACCCAGGCTCACCGCCAGCGCTACGGTCACCGCGCGCGTATCGAGCGCATAGGCGAGATACGGAAAGCGGTAGATGCCCTGGTAGACGTGCGCCAGCCAGCTCCCCAGCAAGGCGCCGCCGCCGATGCCCAACAGCGCGCCGCCCAGCGCAATGGAGCCGGCGATCGCGAGGTAATGCATGGCGAGGCGGTAGTCGGGATAGCCGAACGCCTTGAGCACGCCGATCTGCTCGCGCTGCGTGCCGATCAGGCGCATCAGCACCACGTGCAGCAGGAACGCCGCCACGCCCAGGAAGATCGCCGGGAACAGCCGCGCCATGGTGCGCAACTGGCGCATCTCCTCTTCCAGATAGCGCGCCGAGGTCTGCTCGTGGCGGCCGTACGCGCCCACGCCGCCGTAGCGCGCGAGCAGCGCATCCAGAGCGGTGATGGTGGGCGCGGCCGACGCGCCACCGGCCAGTTGCAGCACCACGTTGTTGAACGCGCCATCCATGCCCAGCGCCTTCTCCATCGCGTGGCGGTTCATCCACAACACGACGAAGCGCTTGAAGTCCGGGAACACGGCGCCCGGCGGGTTCTGGTAGACGTACTCCGGCGAACTGCCGATGCCGACCACGCGCAGCGCGCGCTGGCGTCCGCGCAGGGTCAGCTGCACCTGGTCCCCCACGCGCAATGCATGCGCCGAGGCGAACGCCTCGCCCAGCACCACCTCATTGTCCGCATCCGGCGAAGGCAACCGGCCGCTGCGCAGCTGCACGCGATTGAGTCGTGGCTGCCCGCCTTCGATCGGCAGCGACACTACCTCGGCGCGCACCGGCTCGTTGAAGCCGGTCAGCGCGAGCGTGCCGGGCGCCAGCAGGCGCGTCTGCACCGCCTGCACGCCGGGGATCGCCGCCAGCCGGGGCGTCAGCGTGTCGGGCGCGCGCACCAGCGGTGCCCATAGATCGGCCAGCGCGCCCTCGCGGTAGAACTGCGCACGCGTGTTCATCAGCGAGGCGTAGGTGGACTGCGACATCACCAGCGTGGCGACGCCGCCGGCGATCACCAGCGCGATCGCCAGCGCCTGCCCGCGCAGGTGCCACAGATCGCGCCGCGCCTTGCGCGCCAGCGCGCTCACCAGTTCAGCTCCCGCGCCGGCACCCGTTTGGCCGGGCGCTCTTCGCGCACGATGCGGCCGTCGCCCAGCACCAGCACACGGTCGGCCATGCGCGTGATATCGACGTTGTGGGTGATCACCACGGTGGTGGTGCCGAGCTCGGCGTTGACGCGCTCCAGCGCCTCGAGCACGCGCACGCCGGTGGCCGAGTCGAGCGCGCCGGTGGGCTCGTCGCACAGCAGTACCGCAGGCCGCTTGGCGATGGCGCGGGCGATCGCAACACGCTGCTGCTGGCCGCCGGAGAGTTGGGCGGGAAAGTGATCCATGCGATCGGCCAGATCGACGCGCGCAAGCGCCTCCTCCGGCGTCATCGGATCGTCGGCCAGCTCGGTGACGATGGCGACGTTCTCGCGCGCGGTGAGGCTGGGGATGAGGTTGTAGAACTGGAACACGAAGCCCACGTGCTCGCGGCGGAACTGGGTGAGCTCGCGCGAGGTGGCGCCGGTTAGGTGATGCCCCTCGTACCAGACCTCGCCACCGCTGGGCGCATCCAGCCCGCCGAGGATGTTCAGCAGGGTCGACTTGCCGCTGCCCGAGGGCCCCAGCAGCACCACGAACTCGCCGCGGAACAGGTCGAGATCGACCCCGCGCAACGCGGCCACCTCGACCTCGCCCATGCGGTAGGTCTTGGTAAGTCCGCGAGCACGGAACACCGGTCCGGTATCCGCTGGCGGGGACGTCGACCTCATGCACACCCTCATTGCCAACGCCGCCCGCGGACGGCCACGGCATCGAGCCTAGTCTCTGGCCGGGCGGCGTTTCATGACCTCGGACAATTGCGGACACGATCGGCTGCTGCACGCCCCCGCCGCCAGCGCGCTCAGCTGCGGACCGTCGTGGCCTCGGCGAGCAAGGCGGCGGCGCCTGCCGCGGCCACCTGCGCATCCTGGGTGGACTGCATGCCCGAAACCCCGATGGCGCCGATCACGCAACCGTCGACGATCAGCGGCAGGCCACCGTCCAGCGGCAGCAGGTTGGACATGGCCAGTACCCGCAGACCCAGGCCGCCGGCCTCGACGGCCTCTTCGAACAGCTTGCTGGGGCGGCGGAAATTCACCGCCGTCTCAGCCTTGGCCTGCGCCACGGCCACGCTACCGTGCTGGGCGTCGTCCAGCGCATGCAAGATCACCAGATGGCCGCCGCTGCCGACAATGGCGATCACCATCGGCCAGTCATTGCGCACGGCCTCGGCCTGGGCGGCCGCCATCACGCGAGCGGCTTCGGCCAGGGCGATCGGCGCGCCATACGAAGGCGGGCGGCTCATGCGCGCACCTCTGCGAAGAACGCGCCGAGCAGCGGCAAGACGATGTCGGGCCGCTCGATGTCTGCGTGATGGCCCGCGTCCGGCACGCGCACCAGGCGGGCATTCGACAGGCCGGCCGCGAGGCGCTCGGACAGCTCGACGACCTCCGGCTGGTCCTCTTCGCCGACGATCAGCAGCACCGGCAAGTCCAGCTCGACCAGCCGCTCCAGCGCGGGCACCGCCGGAGTGCGTTGCAGAGTGGCGTGTTTCCAGTAACCGTCGTCGCGGCCGAAGTTCCACGCGCTCATCGCGGCAATGCGTTCGCGCGCCGCCGCACGGCTCTGCTCCGGCGCGCGGCGGGGGCCGTCGACAAACGCCCGCAGCGACGTTGCCACCAAGGCTTCGGCATCGCCGCTTTCCAGCGCGGCCGGGAAGGCCCGTGCTTCGGCTGTGCGACTGGCGTAGTGGCCCCAGTAGCCGGCGCCGATCAGGGCCAGCGCGCTGACGCGCTGCGGATACGCCACGGCGAAATCAAGCGCCGTAGCGGCGCCGCCCGAGCAGCCCACCAGCGCGGTGCGCCCGATATTGCAGGCGTCGAGCACGCGCGCCAGGTCGTCGTGATGCGAGAACGGCACGGCAGGCATGGACGAGCGGCCGAAACCGCGCAGGTCGTAGCGCAACACGCGATGCGTATCGGCCAGCGCGGCGAACGCGTCGTCCCACTGGCCGCTGTCGACCAGAAAGCCGTGCAGCATCGCGATGGCTTCGCCGCTGCCTGCCAGCTCGGCATGAAAATGCGCGCCGGCGGCCTCGATCCAGCGCGCCTGAGGCGCGCCGCTCTTCCTGTGCGAAAAAGTGACTGACATAACGGGCTCTCCTCAGCGGCTGGCTTGGATGTTGCGCGCTTCCACCGCATCCACGCACACCGGTGGCGCGTATCCGGCCGGCTTGTCGCCCACGGCCACGCCGCCATGCAGGCGGGTCTGCTGGCGATCGACGAACATGTAGTACGGGAAGGGCGCATCCGGCGCGCTCGCCTCGTCCAGCCGCGCGCGCAGCACTTCGGGAAGAACGAAATCCAGCGCAGCAAGGTTGTCGTCCAGCTGCGCCAGCTTGGTGGCGCCAACGATCAACGCAGCAATGCCCGGGCGGTTGGCGGCCCAGTTCAACGCGATCTGCGCCATGCTGCGGCTGCTTTCACGCGCGACCTCTTCCAGTGCGGCGACGATCCGCCAGTTGCGCTCAGTGAAGCGCTCGAATCCCGGTGCGGAGGTGACCTTGGCCAGGCGGCCCTCGCCCTCGCCGCCACCCTGGCTGGGGCGGTACTTGCCCGACAGCAAGCCCATGCCCAGCGGGCTCCATGCGGTGATGCCCATGCCCAGCCCGGTCGCCAGCGGCACGTATTCGTGCTCGATGTGACGTTCGACCATCGAGTATTCGAGCTGCATGTTGACCAGCGGCGTCAGGGCGTGCGCTTCGGCATAGGTCTGCGCACGGGCCGCGTACCAGGCCGGCACGTCGGACAGTCCGGCGTAGCGGATCTTGCCCGCGCGGGCCAGATCGTCGAAGGCGCGCATCACTTCCTCGGCCGGCGTGAGGCGATCCCAGGTGTGCAGCAGGTAGAGATCGATGTAGTCGGTGCGCAGGCGGCGCAGCGAACCCTCCACCGCTCGCATGATGTTCTTTCGTCCGTTACCGCCGGCGTTGGGATTGCCGGGCTGGGCGTTGTAGCTGAACTTGGTGGAGATCACCACGCGGTCGCGCACGCCCGCCTGCTCCACGAACTTGCCCAGCATGGTTTCGCTGGCACCCTCGGTATACATGTCGGCGGTGTCGATGAAATTGCCGCCGGCGTCCAGGTAACGGTCGAACATGGCGCGCGCGGCGTCTTCCGCGGCGCCCCAGCCCCAGTCCTCGCCGAAGGTCATGGTGCCGAGCGCGAGGCGGCTGACGCGCAGGCCGGAACGGCCGAGGGTGTAGTAATGATCGAGCGGCATGGCGGGTTCCTCCGTGGATGGCGAGCCCAGTCTGGCCCTTGCCATCACGTAGAAAAATCCCGATTCTCTTGAAGCTTTATTAAGGAACGCTAATCAATGCGCGACGACCACACCCCTGCCTTGCGCGCATTCCACCTCATCGCCCGGCACGGCAGCTTCACCCGCGCGGCGGCCGAACTGGAGGTGACCGCGTCGGCTTTGAGCCAAACCATACGTCAGCTGGAACAACGCCTGGGGGTGCGCCTGCTGCAACGGACTACGCGCCGCGTCGGCCTGACCGAAGCCGGCCGGCTGTTCCTGGAGCGCATTACGCCGGCGCTGGCGGCCATCGACGGCGCGCTGGACGAACTGCGCCAGCACGGCGACCGTCCGGCGGGCACGCTGCGCGTGACCGTGCCGGAGATCGTGCTGGAGTGGCTGGTGGCACCGATGCAGGCGGAGTTCCTGCGACGCTGGCCGGACATCACGCTGGACATCCACGCCACCGGCGGCCTGGTGGACCTGGTCGCCGATGGCTACGACTGCGGTATCCGCCTGGGCGAACGCCTGGCCCGCGACATGGTGGCCGTGCCGCTGGGCGGAAAAGTGCGCTCGGTCGTCGCGGCGACGCCCTCGTATCTGGATGCGCACGGCCGCCCGCAACATCCGCGCGACCTGCAGTCGCACGCCTGCGTGCGCAATCGCTACATAAGCAGCGGCGCGATCTATCGCTGGGAGTTCGCGCAACGCGGACGCTGGTTCGAGATCGACGTGAACGGACCGCTGATCGTCAACGAACCGGCGCTGGCGATTCGCGCCGCGCTCGATGGCCTCGGCCTCACGCACACGCTCGAGCCGGCCGTACGCGAACACGTCGCGGCCGGCCGGCTGGAGACCGTGCTGGACCACTGGCTGCCGCAGTACGACGGCTTCTACCTGTACTACCCGAGCCGCTTCCAGGTTCCGCCAAAGCTGCGCGTGTTCATCGATTTCCTGCGCACTCAGCTGGAGCCGCCGGTCTGAGCGACCTCGACCCGCTCAGCGATAGCGCCAGTGTCCCTCGACCCACACGTGCGGCCGCGCCCAGTAGCCGGGCACCCAGATCCGACCGTGGCCGTGCGCGGGCACCACGACACAGCCGGCAAGCGAACCCAGGCCGCCGATCAGTGCGGCGGCGAGAAGCAGACGGGAGCAGCGGAGCATGACGGCATTCCTGACAGGGAGGTGCTACAGGAAACGCCGGGCGCAACGACACGCTGACCTCGCTGAAGCTTGCGTTCAGAGCGCAGACAGTGAGGCGGCTCAGCCGCGCGCGAGCCGCTCGACCACCTGCCGATAACGCATGCCGATGCGCTCTTCGTCGCGATGGCGGAAGTCGCGCACCACCCAGCGGCCGCCGCACATCACGTGGCGCACCAGCGGCGTGTTGCCGGCGAACAGGAAGCTGTCCATCGCCGAGGTCGCGTCGCGTGCGGCGAGCAAGGGCGCATCGTCGTCCAGCACCAGCAGGTCGGCGCGCTGGCCGGCCTGCAGCGCACCGATCGGCAGGCCGGCCGCCTGCGCCCCGCCTCGCAGTGCGGCAGTCCACAACGTCTCGCCCACGCTCTCGCCTTCGCCGCGGGCGGCGATGTTGCGGTGACGGGTGACCAGCCGCTGGCCGTATTCCAGCCAGCGCAGCTCCTCCACCGGCGACACGGAAATGTGTGAATCGGAGCCGATGCCGAGCGTGCCGCCGGCATCGAGATAATCGGTCAGCGGAAACAGCCCGTCGCCGAGATTGGCCTCGGTGGTTGGGCACAGCCCGGCGACGGCGCCGCTGCGAGCCAGCCGCGAGGTTTCGTGGCCGGTGAGATGGGTGGCGTGCACCAGGCACCAGCGCGCGTCCACCGCAGCGTGATCGAGCAGCCACTCCACCGGCCGCGCACCGCGCACGGCGAGACAGTCCTGCACTTCGCCCAGCTGCTCGGCGATGTGGATGTGGATGGGGCCGGCCTGCGCCGCGCCGGTGGCCAGCAGAGAGCGCATCGCGACTTCCGGCACCGCACGCAGCGAATGCAGCGCGATGCCCACTCGCAGGTCGGGCGACTCGTACGCGCGCAGCGCTTCGAGCAGGCGTACGTAGTCGGAGACCTCCGCATGGCCAAAGCGGCGCTGGCGCTCGTTGAGCGCGCGGCCGTCGAAGCCGCCGGTCATGTACAGCACCGGCAGCAGAGTGAGCGCGATGCCAGCCTCCTTTGCCGCCTCGATCAGAGCCAACGACATCGCCTCGCGCTGGGCATACGGCGTGCCGTCGCCCTGGTGGTGCACGTAGTGGAACTCGCACACCTGCGTGTAGCCGGCCTTGAGCATCTCCACGTAGAGCTGGGCGGCGATCGCCTGCAGCGACTCGGGATCGAGTGCGGCGGCGAAGCGGTACATCGCCTCGCGCCAGGTCCAGAAGCTGTCATTGCCGGGGCCACGCCGCTCGGCCAGGCCGGCCATGGCGCGCTGGAACGCGTGCGAATGCAGGTTGGGCATGCCCGGCAGCACCCAGCGCCCGAGTGCTTCGCTGGCTTCATCGGGCGCAGCCGAGGCCAGGCGTCCGTCGCCATCCACCGCCAGAGACAGATCGCTCTGCCAGGTGTGACCGTACCAGCCGTGCGTGGCGTGGAAGAGGCGCTGCATCGATGGCTGCGTCATGGGCCGTATCCGTGCAAAGGCGCTGAGTGTAATGGCCGCATGGCAACTCGGCCTTTACGGCGCTGCGGCATAATGGGCGGATGGCCAAGAAAAACCACGAGCACACGCCCAAGCTCCTGCTGCGCCAGGCCGTCCCCGCCGATGTGCCGCAGCTGGTCGAACTCACCGCCCGCGTCTACACCCCCGAGTGGGGCCATTCGGCCGAGATGCTGCGCTCCCAGCAGACGCACTTCCCCGAGGGCCAGTTCGTGGTGGAGTACGAGGGCCGCATCGTGGGTTATTGCGCCACGTTCCGCATCGACGAAGCGGCCGCGCTGGCGCCGCACACCTGGGCGCAGATCACCGGTGGCGGCATGGCCTCGCGGCACAAGCCCGACGGCGACTGGCTGTACGGGATGGAAGTGGTGGTGCACCCGGATTACCGCGGCATGCGCATCGGCCAGCGGCTGTATCAGGCACGCAAGCGGCTGTGCACCGACCTCAAGCTGCGCGGCATCGTGTTCGGCGGGCGCATCCCGGGGCTGGCCAAGAACATTCAGCGCTACGGCAGCGCCGAGGCCTACGTGCAGGCGGTGATCGAGGGCAAGCGCCGCGACCTCACGCTGAGCTTCCAGCTCAACAACGATTTCGAGATGATCGGCCTGCTGCGCGCCTACGTGTCGTCGGACTACGATTCGCTCGGCTACGCCGTGCACCTGGTGTGGCGCAATCCGCAGCGGCACGACCACCCCGACATGCCGTCGATCACCTCGCACCAGAGCTTGCCCGACTCGGTGCGCGTGGCCTCAGTGCAGTACCAGCAGCGGCGGATCAAGTCGTTCGAGGAGTTCGCCACCCAGGTGGAGTACTTCACCGACATCGCCGCCGACTACAGCGCGGACTTCGTCACCTTCCCCGAACTGATCACGCTGCAGTTGCTGTCGATCGAGAACGAGGAGCTGTCGCCGTTCGAGTCGATCCGCAAGCTGAGCCAGTACACACCGCAGGTGAAGGCGCTCTTCAGCGATCTGGCGGTGCGCTACAACATCAACATCATCGGCGGCTCGCACCCCACCGAGCAGCCCAACGGCGACATCCACAACGTCTGCTACGTGTGCCTGCGCGACGGCTCGATCCACGAGCGCGAAAAACTGCACCCCACGCCCAGCGAACGGAACGTGTGGAACATCACCGGCGGCGACAGCGCCGCGACGATCCAGACCGACTGCGGCCCGATCGGAGTGATGATCTGCTACGACTCCGAGTTTCCCGAAGTGGCTCGCCACCTCACCGACCAGGGCGCGCTGATCCTTTTCGTACCGTTTTGCACCGACGTGCGCGAAGGCTACCTGCGTGTGCGCTACTGCTCGCAGGCCCGCGCCATCGAGAACCAGTGCTACGTGGTGCTCTCGGGCAACGTGGGCAACCTGCCGGGCGTGAATAACTTCGACATCCAGTACGGTCAGAGCTGCATTCTCACGCCCAGCGATTTCCCGTTCGCGCGCGACGGCATCGCCGCCGATTCCACGCCGAACATCGAGACCGTGCTGTTCGCCGACCTGCGCCTGGAGAGCCTGGCTCGCGCGCGTAACGCTGGCGCCGTGCAGAACCTGAAGGACCGCCGCTTCGACCTGTACCAGACGCGCTGGCAAAACACGCCGCCGCGTTGAACGCCCCCTTTTAACTTCCGACGAACCAGGTGCAATGACCGACTCGCAGCCGCCCTCCCCGCCCTCATCCAACCCACGCCTGCAGGCACTGCTGGGGCACGAATTCTTCGCTCCTGCCCAATGGAAGCGCCGGCTGGCGCTATGGATCGGGGCGATCCTCGTCGCGCTGGCGGCCATCGTGTTCGCCAAGGCCAGCGACTGGTCGTTCCACCTGTTTCAGAAAATGATCAGCTATGGCGCATGGATTCCGCTGATCGTGGCGCCGATCGTGTTTGCCGGGCTCGCCTGGGTGACCGAAGGCAAGCTGCGCGCGACCCGCGGTAGCGGCATTCCGCAGGTGATCGGCACGCTGCACATCGAGGACGAAGGCTTTCGGGCGCGCATGCTGGCGCTGCCCATCGCGGCGGGCAAGATGGTGCTGACGCTGGTGGCGCTGGGCGTAGGCGCCTCGATCGGCCGCGAGGGTCCCACGGTGCACGTGGGCGCGGGCCTGTTCTACACGCTGGGCCGGCGCTTTGGCTTCACCGATCCCAAGGCCGCCTCGCGCTTCATCCTGGCCGGCGGCGCGGCGGGTATCGCGGCAGCGTTCAATACGCCGCTGGCCGGCGTGGTGTTTGCGATCGAGGAGCTGGCCGGCACGTTCGAGCATCGCTTCAGCGGCTTGCTGCTGACCGCCGTGATCGTCGGCGGCGTGGTTTCGCTGGGCATCATGGGCAACTACGCCTACTTCGGCGAAGTGGAAGCGAGCCTGCCGCTGGGCCATTCGTGGCTGGCGGTGCTGCTGACCGGCGTGATCTGCGGCCTGGCCGGCGGCCTGTTCGCCCGGCTGATTCTGCTCAGCCGGCGCGGCCCGCTGGCGCAGATCGGCCGACTTCGCTCGCGCGCGCCGGTGTTGTTCGCCGCCGGCTGTGGCCTGGCGCTGGCGGTACTCGGCCTGCTCACCCATAACAACATCTACGGCACCGGCTACGAGCAGGCGCGTGCATTCGTGCAGGAAGCCGCGGTGACGCCGGGCCAGGGTTTCGGCATCGCCAAGCTGCTGGCCAACGTGGTGTCTTACTGGGCGGGCATCCCCGGCGGCATCTTCTCACCGGCGCTGGCGGTGGGTGCGGGTATCGGCCACAACATCGCCACCTTCCTTCCCAACGTGCCGGCCGGTGCCGTGGTGCTGCTGGGTATGAGCGCCTACCTCTCCGGCGTCACCGGCGCCCCGCTGACCTCGGCGGTGATCGCAATGGAACTCACCGACAACCAGGAGATGGTGATCCCGATCATGGCCGCCTGCCTGCTGGCGCGCGCAGCGGCCTCGCTGTTCTGCCCGACCCCGGTCTACAAGGACTTTGCCGAGCGCATGGTGCAGGACTTCGAGCGGCAGCACGCGGCGGCCCAGGCCAAGACTGCACCGCCGGATGCGGCACCTTCGCAGCCGAGCGCCGCGCCGGACGACCTTGAGGTCGTCGAGCCGGCACCGTCCGGCAAGACCACCGCCTACGAAGAGCAGGCGGCTTCGCCGGGCGATACGCTCCCGGATCGTTCCTGAGTCGACGCACAGGTAGCTGGACATGAGTGAACCGCGCTGGGATGTGCTGCTGACCGGGGCCACGCTGGCCACGTTTGCGTCGGATGCACCATTCGGACTGATCGCGGATGGTGCGTTGGCGATGCGTGATGGATGCATCGCGTGGGTCGGCGACCGCTGCGAACTTCCGGAGCACCACCACGCCGCCGAGGTGATCAACGTCGACGGGCGCCTGATCACGCCCGGGCTGATCGACTGCCACACGCACCTGGTATTCGGTGGCCATCGCGCGCACGAATTCGACTTGCGCCTCAACGGCGCCAGCTACGCGCAGATCGCTGCGGCGGGTGGCGGCATCGTCTCCACCGTGACGGCTACCCGCAGCGCCGATGAGGCCAGCCTGCTGCAGGACGCGCTCGCCCGCGCCAAAGCGCTGCTGGCCGACGGCGTCACCACGCTGGAGATCAAGTCCGGCTACGGCCTCACGCTGGACGACGAGCGCAAAATGCTTCGCGTGGCGCGCCGGCTGGGCACCACGCTCGGCGTTGCCGTGCGCACCACCTTCTTGGGGCTGCACGCGCTACCGGCGGAGTATCGCGATCGTCGCGAGGACTACGTGGACACCGTGTGCGACGCCTGGCTGCCCACACTCGCCGGCGAAGGCTTGATCGACGCGGTGGATGCATTCTGCGAAGGCATCGGCTTTACACCGGCCGAGACGCAGCGCCTGTTCGAGCGTGCCCGCGCGCTCGGCCTGCCGGTGAAGCTGCATGCCGAGCAGTTGTCCGACCTGGGCGGCGCCGCGCTGGTGGCGCGCTACGGCGGGCTGTCAGCCGATCATCTGGAATATCTCGACGCCAGCGGCGTGGATGCAATGGCCCGGGCCGGCACCGTGGCCGTGCTGCTGCCTGGCGCGTTCTACGCGCTGCGCGAAACCCGGCTGCCACCGATCGACGCCCTGCGCGCCGCCGGCGTGCCGATGGCGGTGGCGACTGACTGCAACCCCGGCACCTCGCCGCTGCTGTCGCTGCGCCTGGCCGCCGGCATGGCGTGCACGCTGTTCCGACTGACGCCGGAGGAGGCCCTGAAGGGCGTTACCGTCCATGCCGCCCGCGCGCTCGGCCTGCCCGATCGTGGCACGCTGGCGGTGGGCCAGCGCGCCGACATGGCGGTGTGGAACGTCGGCGAGCCGGCCGAACTTTGCTACTGGATTGGCGGCGCGCTGCTGCGCGAGCGCTGGATCGGCGGTCGGCGCTGCGCACCTTGAGATTCCGACAGCCATAAAAAAACCCCGCACCAGGCGGGGTTTTCTATGTTCCGCCGAGCGGATGGCTCAGGCGGACTTCTTCTTCGGCGCAGCCTTCTTGGCCGCCGCCGGCTTGGTCACCGTGGGCTTGCCGCCGGCCACTGCCGGCACGGCGCCATGAGCGCGGCTGTTGCCGTAGCTGGCGCGGTTGATCTTGCCGCGACGGGTCTTGCGATCGCCCTTACCCATGGAAACTCCTTCAAATGCGTGTGATTGCGAGAACGGCCGATCATCGTAGCAGCGGGCGTGCAAATCGCAAGCCGGCGCCGTTCAGTGAGCGCAGTTCGGGCCGTGCACGTGGTCGTACAGCCGGTCGGCGCGCAGGTTGAGAAAGTGCGCGAACGCCAGCAGCAGGCCGCCGATGGTGACCATCACGCTGTGCAGCACGATCGAGCCGCCCTCGGCGACCGTCACCCCGGCCAGCAGCAATGCCAGCGCCGGCAGCGCGAAGGTCAGCGGCTGTGCCACGCGGTGGCGACGATAGCCGCGCCCCAGGCTGAACAGGGCCAGCGCGCAGGCGAACATCACGAAGATGCGCTCGAAGGTATGGCTGGCCAGGAACTCCAGCCCGATGAAGGGCAGCAGGGCCAGCACGAACGGCAGCAGCGAGCAGTGGATGGCGCACAGAAACGAGGCTGTCGCACCGATGCGATCGGCGACATGCCACCAGAACGACTTGTCGGAAGACTCGGAATCCATGGGTTACCCCACTCGACGAACCGGACGGGGACCCGGCTCTCAACGAGCGAATGTTACTTTATAACGTCGCCCGACGCCAGCGGCGCGCCAACGCCCCCCGCAGCCGCCTCACCCCTTGCTGCAATGGCGGCAGACGCCGTGCACTTCCAGGGTCTGCGCCTGCGGGCGGAAACCGAAGCTCGCCGCCTGTGACTCGATCAGTGCAGCCACCCTCGCGTCGCACACCTCCTGCGCACTGGAACACACGTCGCAGATCAGGAACGGCACCTGGTGCGCCTCGGCCGGATGGTGGCAGGACACGAAGGCGTTGATCGATTCGAGCTTGTGGATGAAGCCCTGCTCGAGCAGGAAATCGAGCGCGCGATATACCGTGGGCGGCGCCGCATTGCCGTGGCGCTCGCGGAGCTGGTCGAGCAGGTCATAGGCCTTCACGGGCTTGCCCGCAGCGGCCACCAGCTCCAGCACTTCCTTGCGCAGCGGCGTGAGGCGCAGGCCGCGCTGCTCGCTGGCGTGCGACACCGCGTTGACGAACCCTGCGGGATCGCCTTCGTGATGCGTGTGGAACTTGCCGGTTGCCTGCTTGCTCAATGGGATCACCTCGGGCGGCATCATACATCCGGGAAATGCGGCCACCCGGTGAAGCCCGATATGGGGGCCATCGCACCCAGCGGAAGCCCCGATGCCGGTCCGCGCTAGCGCCGCCGCGCCGATTTCGGCAAGGGCGGTGGCACGCCCAGCTGCGCGCGCGGCAACCACAAGACCACCAACCAGCCGATCGGCCCCAGCGCCAGCGCCCACAACACACCGGCCCGCGCGTGCCCGCGCCACCAGCCGAGCCCGGCCCCCACGGCAACGAAGAACACACTCCACAGCGTGAGCGCGGTCCACGGCACCAGCCCCATCAGGTTGCTGAACACCTGCCAAAACGCGCCGGGCGCGTCCGGATCGACGCCCTGCAGCGCCTTGCTCAGCAGCTCATCCATGCCGGTCGCCGAAGCGTGGTGGCATGGGGAGCACCATCACCCCTGCGCCCGCGCGATCGCGTCGTCGATGCGCTGCAAGGCCACCTCGCGGCCGGCCAGGTAGATGGTGTGATCGATCGAGGGCGAAACCTGGGTGCCGGTCATCGCCACACGCAGCGGCTGGGCGATCTTGCCCATGCCCAGCTCCAGCTTCGCGGCCACCTGCTCGATCACCGCGTGGATCGGCTCGGGCTTCCACTCGCAGTCGACCAGCAGTGCCTTAGCCTCGCCGAGCACGGCGAGCGCGCTGTCGTTTTTCAGGTGCTTGGCGACGGCCTTCTCGTCCCACTCAACGATGGGGCCGAACCAGATCGCCGCGCGCTCGGCCATTTCCTTGAGCGTGTGCACGCGATCGCGCAGCGCCACGATCAGGTCGGCCGCAGCCGGCCCCTTGGACAGGTCGTAACCGGCGCGCTGCAGGTGCCACTCGAGCTCGGGCGCGATCGCCGCCGGATCGTCGGTCTTGAGGTAATGCTGGTTGAGCCAGGCGAGCTTTTCGGTATCGAAGCGCGAGGCCGCCTTGTTGACGTCGGCGATGTCGAACAGCCTGACCATCTCCTCGCGCGAGAAGATTTCCTGGTCGCCGTGCGACCAGCCCAGCCGCACCAGGTAGTTGAGCAGCGCGTGGGGCAGGAAGCCGTCGGCGCGGTACTCCATGACGCTCACCGAGTTGGTGCGCTTGGAGAGCTTCTTGCCCTCCTTGTCCAGGATCATCGGCAGGTGCGCGAACTCCGGCACCGGCGCGCCCAGCGCGTGGTAGATGTTGATCTGCCGCGGCGTGTTGTTGACATGGTCGTCGCCGCGGATCACCTCGGTGATGCCCATGTCGATGTCGTCCACCACCACGGCGAAGTTGTAGGTGGGCCAGCCGTCGGAGCGGAAGATCACCAGGTCGTCCAGCTCGCTGTTGGCGATCTCGATGCGGCCCTTCACCTTGTCCTCGAACACCACCGAACCCTCGGTGGGATTCTTGAAGCGGATCACCCGGTTCGGATCATCGTGATAGGGCTCGTTGCGGTCGCGGTAATAGCCGTTGTAGCGGGGCTTCTCGCCGGCGGCCATCGCCGCCTCGCGCATCGCCTCGATCGCCTCCTTCGACTCGTAGGCGTAATACGCCTTGCCTTCGGCGAGCAGCCGGTCGGCGACTTCCTTGTAGCGATCGAGACGATGGGTCTGGTAGACCGGCTTTTCGTCGGCATCCAGATCGAGCCAGTGCATCGCGTCGAGGATCGCCTGCACGGCCGCATCGGTGGAGCGCTCGCGATCGGTGTCCTCGATGCGCAGCACGAATTCGCCGCCGCGACGACGCGCCTCCAGCCAGCAATACAGCGCGGTGCGTGCACCGCCGATATGCAGGAAGCCGGTGGGGCTGGGAGCGAAGCGGGTGCGGACGGTCATGGGATACTGGCTGCATGCAAAGGGGAATCGCGCATTTTAGACCATCCTGCCGCGGCCGCCGGGCCCGGCTCGTCGCCGCGCTGACTAGCGCGCTGCTGGCCGGCAATGCGTGCGGGCGGACGCAAAATCCCGGCTACGACCGTCCGGGCCTCGGCTTCACTCCCGCCGTGCTCGGCACGGGCGATGTCACGCTCGAACAGGGCCTGCCCGACGTCAACCAGGACCGCGCCGACGGACTCACCTCGCGCCAGTACAGCGCCGACACGCTGCTGCGCCTGGGCGTCGGCGGGCCGTTCGAGTTGCAGCTGGCCAGTTCACCGTGGAACCGGCTGACCACGTGGGGTACGTCGCGCGACACCGTGCACGGCCGTGGCAGCAGCAGTCTCGGAGTGAAGTTCGCGCTTCCCGATCAGGCCGGCCCTTTCAGCTGGGGCCTGCTGGGCAGCGTGACCTTCACCGACGGCAACCCCGCCCTGCGCGCCGGACATCGGCAATACCTGCTCGGCGCCCAGGGCAACTGGCAGCTCACCCCGCGCCAGTCGCTCGGCGTGTATGGGGAGGACGTGCGTGAGGCCCACCAGGACAGCACCACGCTGGCCGTGAGCGACACCGTGGCGCTGTCCGAAACCTGGGGCTCCTACGTCGAACTGGCCAGCGTGCATGACGCCGGGCGCCAGCATGGATGGCTGGGCGGTGCCGGCCTGACCTGGATGGCCACGCCGCGCATCCAGTTCGATGCGGGCATGGATCATCGACTGCAGGGAGGTGCCAGCCGCTGGCTGGGCAACCTCGGGGTGTCGGTCTACTTCGGACGCTGACGCCGCCCCGCCGTCGGGGCTATCGGTCCCCAGCCACGTGAATCAGCGGTGCATGGAATCCATGCACGACCATCCATAGCAGACGATGGTATTCGGCTTTTGGGCACCGCCCTGCAGCTGGACACCTGGCCATCCGGAGAGGCTCAGCGGCCGGATTGCCGACTCACCGTTACCGAAATCGAGCGGCAGCTCGTCCTGCGGCAGCGGCGTCGCCTTCACCAGGACGTAGCGTACCTGGAACAACGGTGGCCGCTTCTGCGGCGCCGGCGCTCCCCCGGCCGTACGCACCGCATCCTGGGGCAAGGGCTGAGCCACTGCCCCTGCAGTAGGCGACAGTCCAAGCATCAACATCAACGAGCACAAGGTCATGGGGACGCAGCGATTCATGGCTTGTTCCTCCGTACGGGGCTGACCAACTGGTCGGCCGCCTGCGACGCCAGAATAGTCCTCCCGTGCGCCGACAGCATCTATCCTGGAACTGCCCCGGGTCGTGCCGTCGTCACCGCGGCGTCATGTCGACGCCATGCCCGCGCAACGCGCCCCGCCGAAGCTGCACCAAGCCAGCCAAGGTGTAGCCATGCGCATCGGCATCGTCAGCGAAACCTATCCTCCGGAAATCAACGGCGTCGCACTGACCGTGCACAGCCTGGCTGCCGGACTCGCCGCGCAGGGGCACACGGTGGAAGTGATCCGCCCGCGCCAGCCGGTGCCGTTCGTCGACGAGCCCGGCATGCTGCCGGTGGAGACCCGCGGCGCAGCCCTGCCCCGCTACCCGGGCCTGCGTTTCGGCCTGCCCAGTGGCCGCATGCTGCGCAAGCGCTGGAACCACTTACGGCCGGACGCCATCTACGTGGCCACGGAAGGCCCCCTGGGGTGGTCGGCGATGCGCACCGCGCAGCAGCTGGGCATCCCCGCCGCGACCGGCTTCCACACGCGCTTCGACACCTACGCCGCGCACTATGGCGTGGGCTTTCTCACCGAAGCGGTGCGTGGCTACCTGCGCCGCTTCCACAACCGCGGCGGTGCCACCCTGGTGCCTACCGAGGCGCTCAAGCGCGAGCTGGGGGCGCTGGGCGTGGTCAACGCCCGCATCCTGCGCCGCGCGGTGGACACCGAACAGTTCCATCCCCGCCATCGCGATGCCGAGTTGCGTCGGCAGTGGGGCGTCGGTGGACACGCGCCGGTGGTGCTCTACGTGGGTCGCATCGCGGCGGAGAAAAATCTCGAGCTGGCGGTACGCGCATTCCGCGCGGTACAGCAGCGCTCGCCCGATGCCCGCTATGTCTGGGTCGGCGACGGCCCGGCGCGCGCGACGCTGCAGGCGGCGAACCCGGACTTCATCTTCGCCGGGATGCAGCGCGGCGAATCGCTGGCGCGGCACGTGGCCAGCGCCGACGTGTTCCCCTTCCCCAGCCTCAGCGAGACCTTCGGCAACGTGATCCTCGAGGCGCTCGCCGCGGGGCTGCCGGTGGTCGCCTACCGCGAAGGCGCCGCGCGCGAGCACATGGAGCACGGCAGCAACGGCTATGTGCTCGAGCCGGGGGACGAGGCCGGCTTTATCGATGCCACAGTGACGCTCGCCGGCAACCCCAGCCTGATCCGCCATATGGGTCGCGCCGCGCACGCCAGCGTCGCGGCGCTGTCGCCGGAGTCGGTGATCCGCGATTTCGAATCCCTGCTGATCCAGCTCGCCCGGGAGAGCCACCATGTCCAGCCTGCCGCCGCTCGCGCCCACGCCTGAGTTGACCGGTCCGCGCTTCGCGATCGACCGCCGCATGTGCGTGGCGGCCAATCGCTGGGGGGCGCGCCGTGCCGTGGGCATCTTCTTCGGTGCCGTGAGCCGGCTGGGCGACGGCGTGTTCTGGTATGCGCTGATGCTGTCGCTCGTGCTGTTCGACGGCCGACGCGGCGTGCTCGCCGCCGCCCACATGGCGCTCACCGGCCTCACCGCACTGGCGCTGTATCGGCTGCTCAAGCGCTGGACGAAACGGCCGCGGCCGTTCCGCGTATGCGCGGGCGTGATCGCCCACGTGCCACCGCTGGACGAATTCAGCTTCCCCTCCGGCCACACGCTGCAGGCGGTGGGCTTCACCGTGGTGGCGCTGGCCTGGTATCCGCTGCTGGCGCCACTGCTGCTCAGCTTCACTGCGCTGGTGGCTACCTCGCGCGTGGTGTTGGGCCTGCACTATCCGAGCGACGTGCTCGCTGCCATCGGTATCGGCAGCGCACTGGGTTCGCTGGCGCTGTGGCTGATGCCGATCGCGGCGATGGTTGCCTGAGCAGTTTCTGCGCACGCCGTGTGGATGTGTTGTGCGATCAGCACGATAGAGCACCTATCCACAGGCTTCTCCCATCGCGTTCCACAGAAGCTGTGGAAAACGTGCACGCCACTGCTCAGGAAATGATCGACGCGTAGCAAGTCACTGAGCGCAAAGCCGCAAAGGCGGCTTGTCCACAGGGTTCTCCGCAGTCCATGCACATGGGCTGTGGACAACGCGATGCCACAAACGACGAAGCCGCCGCATCGTGTGATGCGACGGCTTCGCGGAGCCCATCCGAGCTGGGAGGTCAGGCCGCGCGCGGCGCCTTCATCAGCAGGCCGAGCACGTCGGCGAGCTTGTCGCGCATTTCGCGGCGGTCGACGATCATGTCGATCGCGCCATGCTCGAGCAGGAATTCTGAGCGCTGGAAACCTTCCGGCAGCGTCTCGCGCACGGTCTGCTCGATCACGCGCGGGCCGGCAAAGCCGATCAGCGCCTTGGGCTCACCCACATTGATGTCGCCAAGCATTGCCAGGCTGGCCGAGACGCCGCCGGTGGTCGGGTTGGTCATCACGCTGATGTACGGCACGCCGGCGTCGCGCATGCGCGCCAGCGCGGCCGAGGTCTTGGCCATCTGCATCAGCGAGAACAGCGACTCCTGCATGCGTGCGCCGCCGGTGGCGGAGAAGCACACCAGCGCGCTGCGGTCGGCCAGCGCCTTTTCGGCGGCACGGGCGAACTTCTCGCCGACCACCGAGCCCATCGAGCCGCCCATGTAGGCGAACTCGAATGCCGCGGCCATCAACGGCCTGCCCTTGAGCTTGCCGCTCATGGTCACCAGCGCGTCCTTTTCGCCGGTGGATTTCTGCGCGGCCACGACACGATCGCGGTACTTTTTCGAGTCGCGGAACTTCAGCGGATCGGTGGGCTCGAGGTTGGCCCACAACTCCTGCGTGCTGCTTTCGTCGAACAGCGAGGCGAGCCGGTCGCGCGCTCTGATGTAGTGGTGATGGCCGCACTTGGGGCAGACCATCAGGTTGCGCTCCAGCTCCGGGCGATACAGCACCGCACCGCAGCCGCTGCACTTCTCCCACACGCCCTCGGGCACTTTGCCTTTGCCGGCGGCCGCGCCCTGCGTGCGCACGCGCGGAGTCATGATCTTCTGCAGCCAGTTCATCGCAACACCTCAACCGTTTCCTGACCCGAAACGGTCAGGCGACCGTTTCAGTGTGCATCGAGTGCGGCGCGGATAGGGGTCAGGAAATCCTTCACCCGGACGGCGATTTCGTCCGCCCGCCCCGCTCCGTCCAGCCGCTCCACCAGCGCGCTGCCGATTACCACCGCATCGGCAAACGCGGCAATCTCCTTCGCGCTCTGCGCATCACGCACGCCGAAGCCGACCGCCACCGGCGCCTTGGCGTGGGCCCGGATATCGGCCACGCGGGCGGCGATATCGCGAGTGCTCAAACGACCCGCGCCGGTGATGCCGGCAAACGACACATAGTACAGGAACCCCTCGGCGTTCTCGCACAGCTGCGCCATACGCGAGGGTGCGGTGGTGGGCGCCGCGAGGCGGATCAGTTGCAGCCCCGCTGCGCGCAGCGGCTCGAGCACGGAGGCTTCTTCCAGCGGGCAATCGACCAGCAGCACGCCATCCACGCCGGCGGATTTCGCTTCGGCCGCGAAACGCGCATAGCCGTGGATCTCCACCGGGTTGAGGTAACCCATCAGCACCACCGGGGTGTCGACATTGCGCTGGCGAAATTCGGCCACCCAGCGCAGCACATCAGCTAGTCCCACGCCCTTGGCGATGGCCCGCTCGCTGGCGTGCTGGATCACCGGGCCGTCGGCCATCGGGTCGGAAAACGGCACGCCGAGTTCGATCACATCGGCACCGGCGTCGACCAGCGCATGCATCAGCGCCACGGTGTGCTCCGGCGCGGGATCACCGGCGGTGACGAAAGGGATCAGGCCGGTGCGGCCGGCGGCTTTGAGGGAGGCGAAGCGGTTATCGATGCGGGACATAAGGGCCGGGAGCGAGGAGTGAGTGAAGAGGCGTGAGATGTGGCAAGTACGACGGGATCGAGTGGACAGGAAACAGGAAGGAATCTCTCCCACTTCCCACTCCACTCGCTCCTGCCTTCACACCGTGACGCCCTCGCGCGCGGCGATGGTGTGCACGTCCTTGTCGCCGCGGCCGGAGAGGTTGCACAGCACCAGGCCGTCTTTCGGAAGCTCGCGAGCGAGCTTCATGGCCTGCGCCACCGCATGGCTGGACTCCAGCGCGGGCAGGATGCCTTCCATGCGCGCCAGCAGGTGGAATGCCTCCATCGCCTCGGCGTCGGTGACGCCGACGTATTCGGCGCGGCCGACGTCCTTGAGGAACGCATGCTCGGGGCCGACGCCCGGGTAGTCCAGGCCGGCGGAGATCGAATGGGTCTCGGCGATCTGGCCATTGTCGTCGCACAGCACGTAGGTACGATTGCCGTGCAGCACGCCGGGGCGACCGGCCGCCAGCGAGGCCGCGTGCAGGCCGCTGCCGATGCCCTCGCCCGCTGCCTCGGCGCCGACGATGCGCACGTCGCGGTCGTTGAGGAATTCGTGGAACAGGCCGATCGCGTTGGAGCCACCGCCGACGCAGGCGGTGATCGCATCCGGCAGTCGGCCGTATTCGTTGAGCATCTGCACGCGCGCCTCGCGGCCGACGATGGCGTTGAAGTCGCGCACCATCATCGGGTACGGGTGCGGGCCGGCCACGGTGCCGATGATGTAGAAGGTGTCGGCCACGTTGGTGACCCAGTCGCGCATCGCTTCGTTGAGCGCGTCCTTCAGCGTCTTCGAGCCGGAGGTCACCGGCACTACCTCGGCGCCGAGCAGCTTCATGCGGTAGACGTTGATCTTCTGCCGTTCGATGTCGGTGGCGCCCATGTACACCACGCATTTGAGGCCCAGCCGTGCGGCCACGGTGGCGCTGGCCACGCCGTGCTGGCCGGCGCCGGTCTCGGCAATGATGCGTGGCTTGCCCATGCGCTTGGCGACCAGGCCCTGGCCGATGGTGTTGTTGATCTTGTGCGCGCCGGTGTGGTTCAGATCCTCGCGCTTGAGGATGATGCGCGCGCCGCCGACGTGCGCCGACAGCCGCTCGGCGTGGTACAGCGGGCTGGGCCGGCCGACGTAATGGGTGAGGTCGCGGTCCAGCTCGGCGAGGAACTCCGGATCCTTGCGCAGGCGCTCGTACGCCTCGGTCAGCTCGGCCAGCGGCGCCATCAGGGTCTCGGCCACATACTGGCCGCCGAACTGCCCGAAGCGGCCGTGCGGATCGGGCCAGGCGTGGAAGTCGGTGACGGTAGGGGTGGCGAGCGGTGCGGGCGTGGCCATGGCGAGCTTCCTGTGCAAAAAATGCAATCGGGCCGGCATGTCATGCCGACTGAATCGCCAGCATAAGGCGCTGTTATCGCGATAAAAAGCGAGAAGTTCTCACTAACATGTGAGTAAATATCACACATGACCGAACGCAACCTGCCCCCGCTCAATGCCCTGCGCGCCTTCGAGGCGACCGCTCGCCTGCAGAGCGTGAGCCGCGCGGCCGAAGCTTTGCACGTCACCCACGGCGCGGTGAGCCGGCAGATCCGCCAGCTGGAGGAAGCGCTGGGTCGACCGCTGTTCGCGCGGCAAGGCCGCGGCCTGGTGCTCACCGAGGTCGGCGACCGGCTGCGCGAAGCAGCCAGCGGCGCCTTCGACGGCCTGCGCGACGCCTGGGCGGCGCTGCGCCAGCCGTCGAGCGCTCCGTTCGTACTCGGCTGCCCGGCCAGCGTACTGGCGCGCTGGATGATCCCCCGGCTGGACCGGCTGGCGCACGACCTGCCCGGCCTGACCTTGCACCTGTCTGCCCAGGAAGCGCCGCCGTCGCCGGACCTGCGCGGGCTGGACGCGTCCCTGTTGATCGGCACGCCGCCGTGGCCGGCCGGGTGGCAGGTGATGCCGCTGGCGCCGGAACGGATCGGCCCGGTGCTGAGCCCCCGCTACGCCGGCGCCGCGCGACTGGCACGGGCGCCGGCCGCCGCACTGCTGGACGAGCCGCTGCTGCACACCGCCTCGCGCCCGCAGGCCTGGAGCGACTGGTCGCACGCGGCGGGCCTGGACGCCGCCCCGCGCGCGACCGGCCAGGGTTTCGAGCACCTGTATTACCTGCTGGAGGCGGCACTGGCCGGATTGGGCGTGGCGATCGCGCCGCAGCCGCTGGTCGCCGACGACCTCGCCGCCGGCCGGCTGATCGCGCCGTGGGGGTTCGTCACCACCGAAGCGCACTGGGTGCTGGCCACGCCGGCTCGGGCGCATGAGGAGCGCGCCACCGCGCTGGCCCAATGGCTGGCCGGCGAGCTGCGCGAGGCGCCCGCTACAGGTAACGACTGATCGTCTCGCGCAGCGCGGCTGCCTGCTCGGGCGTAAGTTCACCCAGCGCACCGCGGCGCCCGGCCGGGATGTGTTCGCCCGGATCGGGGTCGCCGAACGCGTAGTGATCCAGCAGGGTACGCCAGCCGGCGCGCTCGGCCGGGCTCAGGCGACGAAACGCCAGGATTGCGTGCAGCAGCGCGCTCAGCGCCGTGCCGGTGGCCGCTCCGCCGATCGGCACCGGCTTCCACCAATAGTTCACCAGCGCGTTGAGCCGACCGAGCGAGGCCACGTGGTGCCACCACAGCGGCGGAATGTAGATCGCATCGCCCGGTTCCAGCTCGGCCACCTGGGCCTGGGCCAATGCCTCGCGCAGGCGCGGAAAGCGCGGGTCGTCGGGACGGTCGAGTCGGGCCAGGCTGATCGCCGCGCCCGTTGGCGCAAAGTCGAGCGGACCGATGTAGAGATTGCCCACCTGCTCGGGCGGAAACAGCGTGAAGCGCCGGCGTCCAGCGGCCACGCAGGCGATGTTGTGGTACTCGTCGAAGTGCGCCGGCGTGGTCACCTTGTTGCCGATCCACAGCCGCGGCGCGATCGCCGGATCGAGCAGCGGCAACGCGTGATTGGCGAGGAACCCCGGCAGGCAATCGACGATCGGCGCGCTCTGGATCGCCACGCCGTACGGCTTTTCCTGCCTTGCCTCGTGCGCGATGCGGCGCAAACCCTCGGTCACGGTCACGCGGAAGTGGTCGTAGTTGAAGCCGCTGAGATCGGCGTTGTAGCCAACGCAGCCGTCCTCCTCCGGCGCCATCACCAGGGTATCGACCTCGCCTCCTGCGTCGAGCGCGGCGAGACCGCGGGCGAGGGCGGTATCGGACTCGCGCGCCCACGCCACTGCTGGCCAGTGCGCGGTCAGTCCGCGCAGCACCAGTGGCGCACCGCGCGCGACCAGCACGGCCATGTCGGGCAGCGGGTCGGACGGGCGAAGCTCCTCAATGGGCTGGCTCATCCGATCAGATCCACTCAAGCACGATCGGCGGCACGAACCGCCGCAATGAAGCCGGCCATGCGCTGCGGGTCCTTGACCCCGGGCGAGATCTCGATACCGCTGGCCACGTCCACCGCCCACGGGCGCGCCACGCGGATCGCCTCGCCGACGTTGCCGGCGTGCAGGCCGCCGGCCAGCAACAGCGGTTGCGGCAGGTCGGCCGGCATCAGCGACCAGTCGAAAGCCTTGCCGCTGCCGCCTGGCTCGCCCAGGCCGTGGCCGTCGAGCAAAAGACCCAACGCGCGCGGATACTCACGCAGGTGCGGCAGGGCGGCGGCGCCCTCACCCATCGCGACCGCCTTCAGATACGGCCGGCCGAACTGCGCGCACCACGAGTCGCTCTCCGCGCCGTGGAATTGCAGCAGGTCCGGCTGCACCTGCTCAATCACCGAGCGCACCGTCTCGACGCTGTCGTCCATCAGCAGCGCCACGGTGGTCACGAACGGCGGCATCGCGGCGACGATCGCCCGTGCCTGCGCCAGATCCACCCGACGCTTGCTGCGCGTGGTGATCACCACGCCGATCGCGTCGGCGCCGAGCTCGGCGGCCAGCCGCGCGTCCTCGACGCGGGTCATGCCGCAGCACTTGATGCGGGTGCGGCTCACTGGCTCACCTCCGGCGGCAGGCCCCAGTGCGCCTCGTAGCGCGGGCCGATGAAGGTGAGGCCGGAGGACGGCGCAGTCGGACCGGCCACCTCGCGATTCTGGCCGGCCAGCAACTCGTCCATCCACTCCACCGGTTGCTCACCGCGACCGATCGGCAGCAGCGAACCGACGATGTTGCGCACCATGTGATGCAGGAAAGCATTGGCCTCGATCTCCACGATTACCTGCTCGTTCTCGCGGCGCACCGATACGGCGAGCACCTCGCGCCGCGCGTGCGCGGCCTGGCAGGCGATCGCGCGAAAAGCGGTGAAGTCGTGCTCGCCGACCAGCGCCTGCGCGGCATCATGCATGCGCGCGGCATCCAGCGGATGGCGTTCCCACGTCACGTAACGCGCGTCCAGCGCCGCCCGCACCGGCCGGTTGAGAATGCGGTAGCAGTAGCGCCGGCTGCGCGCGGAAAAGCGCGCGTGGAAATCCTCGGGCACTGACTGCGCCCATAGCACCGCCACCGCGGTCGGCAGGTTGGAGCAGGCGCCGAGCACCCAGCCACGCGGGTCGCGCTCAACCCCGGTATCGAAATGCACCACCTGACAACGCCCGTGCACGCCGGCATCGGTGCGGCCGGCGCAGGTGACGTCGATCGGCTGCGCGGCGACGAACGACAGTGCTTTCTCCAGCGCGCCCTGCACGCTGTCCCGGTGGCTCAGCCGCTGCCAGCCGGAGAAGTCGGTGCCGTCGTATTCGATGCCCAGGGCAATGCGCATGAAGGGATGCAGGTGGGTTCAGGACGGCGGCAGAGCATAGCAGCCGGCGCAAAAAAACCCGGGCCGGCACAGGGCCGGCCCGGGTTCGGATCACGCGTGCGGATTGATCAGGCGATGCCGTCGAGCAGGCGACGCGCGGTATCGCGCTGCGGCTGGCTGCCCTCGGCCAGCACCTCTTCCAGCATGGCGCGGGCGCCATCGGCGTCGCCCATGTCCAGATACGCGCGGGCCAGGTCGAGCTTGGTATCGATCGGATCATCGCTGAACTCGGTCGGCTCGTAGTCCATGCCGCTGATCCCCTGATCCCAGACGGGGATGTCGCCACCGGCCTCGGCCGGCGCCGGCGTGGCGTCGTCAAACGCATCATGGGCGTGCGCATCGGCAGTGAACGCCGGTTCCGGCTCCCCGTGCAGCTCGGCCGCGGCTTCGGCCTCGGCCTTGCGGGCAGCTTCCTGGCGCGGGGTCAGATTGAAGTCGAAATGGTACTCGCTGATCTTCGACGGGCCGGCCGGCATCGGCGGCGGCACCGGGGCCAGCAACGTCGCATCGGCGTCGTGATCGTCCAGGTTGAAACCGCCCAGCGGCGCACGCTCGGCTTCGGGCACCGAGGTATCGACACCGGCGAACAGCGGGTGGCCGGGAACCAGGTCTTCGCCCATCGCCGCCACATCCTGCCACTCGGACTGCTGCGGGTCGGAGATATGGGCATACATCGCCTCGGCGGCCGCCTCGAAATGCTCCACGTCGCGGCGGTGGTAGTAGAGGCTAACCAATTCCAGGTGCAGGCTGATGTCGTCCGGATGCTCGGCGAGCTGGTCGAGCAGCTCGTCCTGGTCCGGATCGGCCTCGCCATCGCCCAGCGGCGGAACCGCACCGAAGCGGTCGGCGAGCGACGAGTTGGAGGCCTTCGCTGGCGCCTTGTTGCGACGACCACGCAGAGCCACCAGCAGCAGCAACACCACGGCGGCAGCGCCCGCGCCCCACGCCCAGGTCTGCATGTACCAAGGCTCCTCGGCCGAGGCCGGTGCCGGCTTTGCGGGCGCTGGCTTGGCGGCCGCGGGCTTCGCTGCAGCCGGCTTGGCCGCGGTCGGCTGGCTGGCCGCCACCGGTGCGGACGCCGTGGTGGGCGACGCCGAGGAGGCAAGGGCCGGCACGCTGGCGGCAGACGCCATCGAAGCGGCGGCGGTTGAGGCGGTTGCCGGTGCCGCCTTCGCGGCCACCGAGCCACTGGAGGCCGGGGTCGATGCTGGAGCCACTGCCGCCGCCGGAGTGGCGGCGGTTTCGCCGGCCGGCGCGCCCTTGTGGGCCTCGGCCAGCTTGCGCTGCAGCTCGGCGATCTCGCTGTCCTTCAGCGACAGCAGGCGCTCGTTCTTGCTATTGATGTCCTCCAGGTCCTTCAGCCGCGAGCGCAACTCGGCGCCCTGCTGCTGCAGCGTGGCCAGGCTTTCCTGGCTGCGCTGCAGGTCGCGGCGCACGTCCGCAGAACCCTTGCCGGCACCGGATGCGGCGTTCTTTGCGCCTTCACCCGAAGGCAGCAATTGCAGATGGTCGTCGCGCTTGGACGCTGGCGCGGTGGGTGAACTGGACGCCGTGGCGCGGGTGGCCGAGTCGGCCACATTGGTGGGGGTACCGACCGCACCGGCACGCCAGTCGCTGTTCTGGCGGCGGACCTCTTCCAGTGCCGCGGCCACCGTCATGGCGCGAGCCTCTTCAGCCGTGGGCACGCGCAGCACCGCACCGCTCTTGAGGGCGTTGATGTTGTCGCGATAGAACGCGCCGGGATTGGACTGCTTCAGCGCCAGCAGGGTCTGGCTGAGATCCACGCCTGCCGGCTTGACCTGCTGGGCGATAGCCGACAGGGTCTGGCCTTTCTGCACGGTGATGCTCGAGCCGGGAGCGGTCGCCTCACCCGCGGCGGCGGCCGGCGCTGCAGCCGGTCGCGGTGCCGCCGCCGATGCTGGCGCCGTGCGGCGCGGGGCCGCCGCAACCGGGGCGGGCGGCGGGGCCGGCGCGGCGCCAGGCGGGTCGAGCAGAATGGTGTACTCGCGCACGCTCTTGCCGGCGGCGTTATCCACCTGCACGAGGAGATCGAGGTACGGATCGTTGATCGCATCGGTGCTGGTGATCCGGATCAGCTTGGTTCCGCCCGGCCCGTTCACGATGGCGAAGCTGAGCGGCACCCGGGTACGTCCCTCGGTGATGCCGGCCCGCACGAAATCCTCGTCCGACGCGAGGCGCGCGCTGAGATTGCGCAGATCCGCCGGGCTTTCGGGGGTCACCGGGATCTCGGCGACAAGCGGCTGACCCAGGGCGGACTTGACCCGAATCTGGCCCAGCTCCAGCGCGACTGTCTGGCTGCTCCCCAGTGCCAAGGCCAGCAGCATGGACAGTTTCAACGAACGATTCATCGTATTTCCCCCGGACGACCCGTGACGCTCCCCGACCCGCCGCAAGCGCGGCGGCATCCCGAATAACGCGCCACTTTAGTTAGATGCCCGCCAATCAACAATAGGCGTGGCGAATACTTGCACGATATTGCTGCGCCCGCTTCTCACCGGCGCAAACCACGTCACTGCCCCTGTTTTTTTACCCCCGTGTCAGCCTGCATGACCTGCAGTTGCCGGCGCAGTTGCTCCAGCTTGCGGTCCTGCTCGCGCAGCCGCTGGTTTGCCTCGCGGCTGCGGCGCTCCTGCGCGGCCACATCGTGCTGCAGGCGGCTGACCTCGGTGCTGCTGCGCTTGACCGACTGCTGCAGCAACGCCGGATCGCGATCCGGCGTCACCGTCGCGCGCGTGGACTCGCCACGGGCAGCGACGGCCGCCCCCGTGGAAATCATCAACCCGACCAGGGCCGTCAGCAGGGGCGTGCGCAGCATGGGGGCACCTTCAGAGATAGTCCTCGATCAGCAGCTCGGCAATCTGCACCGCGTTGAGCGCGGCGCCCTTGCGGATGTTGTCGGCCACGATCCACAGATCCAGGCCGCGCTCGTGCGAGATGTCCTCGCGGATGCGGCCCACGTACACCGGGTCCTTGCCGGCGGCGTCGCCGACCGGGGTCGGGTAGCCACCGGCCTTGCGCTCGTCCATCACCACCACGCCCGGCGCCTGCTCCAGCAACGCGCGCGCCTGCTCGGCGGTGATCTTGTCGCGCGTCTCCACGTGCACCGCCTCGGCGTGGCCGTAGAACACCGGCACGCGCACAGCGGTGGGATTCACCGCGATCGAGGCGTCCTCGAGGATCTTGCGCGTCTCCCACACCATCTTCATCTCTTCCTTGGTGTAACCGTTGGCCTGGAAGTCGTCGATGTGCGGGATGACGTTGAAGGCGATCTGCTTGGGGAACTTCGCCGGCTCCGCATCCTGGAAGTTGAGCAGCGCGGCAGTCTGCCGACCCAGCTCCTCCATACCGGAACGGCCAGCGCCGGACACCGACTGGTAGGTCGCCACGTTGATCCGCTCGATGCCCACCGCCCGGTGGATCGGCGCCAGCGCCACCAGCATCTGCATGGTCGAGCAGTTCGGGTTGGCGATGATGCCGCGCACGGTGTAGTCGGCAATGGCGTGCGGGTTCACCTCGCTCACCACCAGCGGGATGTCGTCCTGGTAGCGGAACTCCGAGGTGTTGTCGATCACCACCGCACCGGCGGCCGCCGCACGCGGCGCGTGCTCGCGGCTCACCGAGCCGCCGGCCGAGAAAAATGCGATGTCCACACCGGTGAAATCGTAGTCGGCGAGGTTCTGCACGGTGACTTTCTTGCCGGCGAACTCCACCTGCCCACCCGCCGAGCGCTCGCTCGCCAGTGGCACCAGCTCGCTCACCGGGAAATCGCGCTCGGCCAGGATCGACAGCAGGGTCTCACCCACCGCGCCGGTCGCGCCGACCATTGCCACCTTGTAGCTGCTCTTCTTGCTCATGATCCGTCTGTCTGTCAGGAAAATCGGAAAGGGCCGCCAGGCCATTGCCGTTCCCGCATCCGCGGGAATCTAGCCGGGGCGGAGCGCAACACAAACCTGCGAACCGCGCGATCGTGATTGCGATCACGCTTTACCGAGAGCGCCTCGCGCGACCAGCACCTGCGGGTTGATGGGCGCGGGCGGACGGCCCGCGTCAGGTCCCACGCCCAGGCCCGCCAGCACATTGTCGACCGCCAGTTGCGCCATGTTGCGGCGGGTATCGGCGCTGGCGCTGCCCAGATGCGGGCTGAGCACCACCTGCTCCAGCGCCAACAACGCGGGATGCACCACCGGCTCGTTCTCGTAGACGTCCAGCCCGGCGGCGGCCAGGTGTCCGGCGGCCAGCGATGCCGCCAGCGCCGCCTCGTCCACCAATCCGCCCCTCGCGATGTTCACCAGTACGCCGCCGCGCTTCATCTGCGCCAGCTCGGCGGCGCCAATCACGTGATGGTTTTCCGGCGTGTAAGGCAGCACCAACACCAGATGATCGGACTCGCGCAGCAGCGCGGCCTTGTCCACCCAGCGAGCGGCGCACTGGCGCTCGACGACCTCGGGCAGGCGTGTGCGGTTGTGGTACAGCACGCGCATGTCGAAACCGCTGGCGCGACGCGCCACCGCCTGGCCGATGCGCCCCATGCCCAGGATGCCCAGCGTCTTGCCGTGCAGGTCCACGCCCAGCCAGTCGTCGAAGCGCATGGCGCCGGTCCACTGGCCGGCGCGCAGCCAGCGTTCGGCCGCACCGACACGCCGGGCGGCGGCCAGCAGCAGCGCCCACGCGTAGTCGGCGGTGGTTTCGTTGAGCACGTCCGGGGTATTGCAGGCGAGCACGCCGGCGCGGGTGAGCGCGTCGATATCCAGATTGTTGTAGCCCACCGCCAGGTTGGCGATTACCCGCAGCCGGTGATTGCCCGCCAGCGTGGTCGCGTCGACCCGATCGGAGAGACCGATGATCGCCGCATCCACCCCAGCCAGCCGCTCGCGCAACTGCTCGGGCGAATGCACGCGCTCGATCGCCTCGGCGTGCAGCTCGACATGCTGGTCCAGCCGCGCCAGCGCTTCGGGGAACAGGGGCCGCGACACCCACACTTTGTACCGCTTGGTCATTCCAGTTCCTGCAGGGAGTGGGACGAGCGCAGGCCGATCAGGGAATCAGCGGCTGCACCGGCCCGACGTCACCACACTGCGCGCGATGGCGCAGGGCGTGATCCATCAGCACCAGCGCCAGCATCGCCTCGACGATCGGCGTGGCGCGGATGCCGACGCAGGGGTCATGCCGGCCCTTGGTGACCACCTCGACCGCCTCGCCTGCGACATTCACACTGTCTCCGGGCACGAGGATGCTGGACGTGGGCTTGAACGCCACCGACACCGTCACCGGCTGGCCGGAGCTGATTCCACCGAGAATGCCACCGGCATGATTGGACGTAAAGCCGTCCAAATGCATTTCGTCGCGATGTTGCGTGCCGCGCTGAGCGACCGCGGCGAAGCCGGCGCCGATTTCCACGCCCTTGACCGCATTGATCGACATCATCGCGGCAGCGAGGTCGCCGTCGAGCTTGCCGTAGATCGGCTCGCCCCAGCCCGGCGGCACGCCGTCGGCGATCGCGTTGACGCGCGCGCCGACCGAATCGCCCGACTTGCGCAGCGCATCCATGTAGCGCTCCAGCTCCGGCACCTGCTCGGCATCGGGCCAGAAAAACGGATTCTGTTCGACCGCCTCGACGTCGAATGCCGCCGGCACGATCTCGCCGAGCTGAGCCAGGTAGCCGCATACGCGCACGCCATGGCGCTCGCCCAGCCACTTCTTGGCGATGACACCGGCCGCCACGCGCATGGTGGTTTCGCGCGCCGACGAACGACCGCCGCCGCGCGGATCGCGGATACCGTACTTGTGCCAGTAGGTGTAATCGGCGTGGCCCGGGCGGAAGCTCTGCGCGATGTCGCCGTAGTCCTTGCTGCGCTGGTCGGTGTTGCGGATCAGCAGTGCGATCGGGGTGCCGGTGGTGCGCCCTTCATAGACCCCGGAGAGGATTTCAATGGCGTCGTCCTCCCGCCGCTGCGAGGTGTGCCGGGTGCGGCCGGTGGCCCGGCGCTCCAGATCCTGCCGAAAATCGTCTGCGGCGATGGCCAGGCCGGGCGGGCAGCCGTCGATCACGCAGCCGATGGCCGGGCCGTGGCTTTCGCCGAAGGTGGTGACGGTGAAAAGCTTGCCGAAGGAGTTGCTGGACACGGGCGCTACCGCTTGAGAAAGAGAGTGCCGACGCCGGATCAGCCGGCGTCATGCTGCACTGCATCTTGCCACAGCCGCTGGCGGCGGCCGCGCCGCGTTCGCTCAGCGGCGGGCCTGTGCAGCCGCGCGGATCGCCTTGGCGTGCTCGACCAGATCGCGGCGCTCCAGCGCGAACACGCCCATCGCTCCAACCTTGAACTCGATCCACACGAACGGCACCTTCGGCAGCAGCGCGTTGAGTGCTCGCTCGCTCTCGCCCACCTCGACGATCAGCAGACCGTCCTCGGTGAGGTAGTCGGCGGCCTCGTCGAGCATGCGCAGGCACAGGTCCAGGCCATCCTCACCCGAGGTGAGACCGAGCTTCGGCTCGTGCAGGTACTCGCCGGGCATGGCGGCGTACTCGTCTTCGGTGACGTAGGGTGGGTTGGACACGATCAGGTCGTAGCGGCGCCCCTGCACGCCGGCGAACAGGTCGGACTCGATCGCCTCGACCCGGTCCTCCACGTGCTGGAACACGATGTTCTCGCGCGCCAGCGACAGCGCCTCAGGACTGATGTCGACGATGTCGACCTGCCAGTCGGGGTTGTACTCGGCCATCGCGATGCCGATGCAGCCCGAGCCGGTGCATACGTCCAGCGCGCGCTCCACATGGCGATGATCCAGCCACGGCGCAAAGCCCGATTCGATCAACTCGGCGATCGGCGAACGCGGCACCAGCGCGCGCCGGTCGCTCTTGAACTTCAGCCCGGCGAACCAGGTTTCACCCACCAGATAGGCCACCGGAATGCGCTCGCTGACGCGGCGTTCGATCAGGGCCAGCACGCGTTCGCGCTCGTCGGCCACGAGCTTGCCCGTGCCGTAGGCCGACGGCAGGTCCGGCGGCAGGTGCAGCGCGGCAAGCACCAGGTGGGTGGCCTCGTCGATCGGGTTGTCGTGGCTGTGGCCGAAGGTCAGCCCGGCGGCCGAAAAGCGGCTGGCACCGTAGCGGATGAAGTCGATGATGGAGGACAGTTCAGCGGTCACGATGCGATCCGGGCGGCATGGGCGAGCCGGCCATTATAGGCGCCCGGCCTCTATACTGACCGGATGACTTTCAAGGTATTCCTGCAATACATCCTGCCGCACCGCGCGCTGTCGCGCCTGGTGTACTGGGCCACCCGCTGGACCTTCCGCCCATGGAAGAACTGGCTGATCGGCACCATCGTTCGCAATTACCAGGTCGACATGACCGAGGCGGCGCAGCCGGATCCGACCGCCTACGAACACTTCAATGCCTTCTTCACCCGCGCATTGAAACCGGGCGCGCGCGTCCCGGATGCCGATCCTGCCACCCTGCTGTGCCCGGCCGACGGGCGCATCAGCCAGGCCGGCGACATCGTCGACGGGCGGATCTTCCAGGCCAAGGGGCAGTCGTTCACGACTGCCGAACTGCTGGGCGACGAGGCCGCGGCGGCGCCGTTCCGCAACGGTCGCTTCGTCACGGTGTACCTGTCGCCCCGCGACTATCACCGCGTGCACATGCCGCTGGCCGGCACGCTGCGCGAGACGGTGCACGTACCCGGCCGCATCTTCAGCGTGGCGCCGTTCGCGGTGGAGGCGATCCCGCGCCTGTTCGCCCGCAACGAGCGCCTCGTCTGCCACTTCGACGGCGAGCACGGGCCGTTCGCGGTGGTGCTGGTGGGAGCGATCCTGGTGTCGTCGGTCTCCACCGTGTGGGACGGACTGGTGATTCCGCCCTACGCGCCCGGCATCCGTCGCAAGTCGTTCGCCGGCCAGAACATTCAACTGGAACGCTTTGCCGAAATGGGCCGCTTCAACATGGGCTCCACCGTGATCGTGCTGCTGCCGCCGGGGAGCGCCGCGCTCGACCCGCTGGTGCCGCAGCAGGCGGTAAAAGTCGGCCAGCGCCTCGGGAGAAAGTGACGCAATGCGTCACTTAGGGCGGCCCGCAACTGTCGCCCGAGGGCATCTTGTGACGCCGTAGGTGCAAATGTGCCCAAGGCTCGGGTAAGCTCCGGTTCAGCGCGAGAACCGCGCTGCCCTTTCGAGCCCGAGAACGCCATGCGCCTGCTGACCCAGCTCATCGCCATCAACCGTGCCCGCCAGCTCAGCCGCCAGCTGCGTGAGATCCAGCGCAGCATCGACGCCCTGTCGCGCCAGAACCGCACCCGGTTGAGCACGCTGGCCCTGCGCGAGATCGGGCAGGCGACCCGCTGCGACTTCCCGCACCTGTACGGCACGCCGCCGGAAGAGCGCTACCTGCCGTGGGGCCAGGGCACCGAGATCGGCTACACCCGCGCGCGGTCGGAGAATGTGGAAGTGGCGATCCGCGGCATCGCGCTGTGGCTGGCCGTGGCTTATCACGAGACCAAGGACGCCCGTCAGGGTGGTCTGCAGACGGTCTATCGCCAGCTCATGCGCCTGCTGCGCGAACTGAAGGAAACCCGCCGCGAAGGCGACGCCAGCGAGAGCTGGATGAACGCCTCGGCCGCCGCCTGATTCACCACTCCCCGGCGGCTGGCCTGCCGCCGAGGACCTTCCGTCAGATCAGCGGCACTCGGGCACCGTCAGCACCTGCCCAACTCGGATCTGATGCCGAGTCAGATGGTTCGCCTCCGCCACCTCGCGCACGCTGGAACAGCGCAGCTTGTGCACGATGCTGATCAAGGTATCTCCCGTCCGGACCCGGTAGCGGCGCGCACGCTTGGAAGAGACCGCTGGCGTCGGTGCCGGTGCGATCGCCGCCGGCTTGGGCACTACCGCGTTGTGCAGATCCGCCGCCAGAATCGGCCATGGCCCATCGACGCAGCGCGATGCATACGACGCCTCCAGTGCCTTGGGCAGGTACACCGTGGTTCCCACTGGCTGCTGCGCCTCCGGATCGAACCGCGGGTTGAGGTTGCGCAGCGTGCGGAACCAGCCCTCCGGCATATCGCCGGCATTGCCCAGGCAGATGGTGAGCTCGGAGATCGAGGCAGAGCGCTTGAGCACGACCTGCCCCGGCTGCCCGTCGATCTTGGGGAATCGCAGGTTGTAGCTCTGTGGGTGCAGGAACAGCCACGCCGCGGCCAGCACGGCCGGGACGTAGTCGCGGGTTTCCTGCGACAGCTCGTCGTACACCGACGGATCGTAGAAGCTCACCCCGAGGCGGTCGCCGGCCAGCCGGCGCATGCGCCCCTCGCCGCCGTTATAGGCCGCCAGCGTGAGTTCGAGATTGTTGTTGAACACGCGCAACTGCTCGTTGAGGTATTGCGCGTTGGCGCGCGCCGCCTCGGCCGGGTCGAAGCGCGTATCGAAGCCGCTGTCGCTGCTCAGGCCGAAGCGCACGCCGGTGGCATACATGAACTGCAACGGCCCGGCCGCGCCGGAACGCGAAACGGCGTGCACCTTGCCGCCGGACTCCTTGGCCAGGATGCCGAACAGCACGGCCTCGGGCAGATCGGCCTTCTGGTATTGCGGCCACATCTCGTGGCGCAGGTACTGGTAGTTCACCCAGGCGTCCATCAGATTGGGCCGCCACTGGGTCAGCCACATCTCCAGCGCCGCCTTCACCGGGCCGTTCATGGCGATGAGTTCGGACAGCTTCTGCCCGTGCAGCAGGGTCACGCTGCGCTGTGCCTGGGGCAATCCGGCCGCGCCAACCGTTGCGCCGTCTGGCGAGGTGGATTCGCCGGCCGTCTCCAGCCCCTCGTCGCCGATCGCACTGCCGTCCTTGAGCCGCAGCAGCCGATCGAATACCGAATAAAACCGCTGCGGCTCGCAGCCCGGCGTGCTGTCGCACTGGGCCGACGCTTTCTTCAACTGGTCGAGCGCGGCGACCAAGGTCTTCTGCGATGCCTGATCGTCACCTTCGCGCGCCTGCCGCAGGGCGTTCTCGTAGCCCTTGCTGGCCGCGTCGAGCTGGCCATACAGGGCGTTGAGCGAGGGCGATGCGGGGGCCTTGCCAGGGGCACTGGCGCATCCGGCCAGCAGGGTGACGACAGCAAGGGAAAGCGAACGGTACAGCGGCAAACGCACGGACATGAGGTACTTCGGCAAGGACGAAACGATCACCATAGCCGCGCGCGACAGCGGACTCAATGAATCGCGCGAGCCACGGTTAGAATCGATGCCTTGCCAAGGAGTGACCTGCCATGAGCCAGATCCTGATCGGCCGCAACGACAGCATCAGCGTCAGCCTCGACCCGCGCTACGGCAACCGCCACGGCATGATCGCCGGCGCCACCGGCACCGGCAAATCGGTCTCGCTGATGGTGCTGGCCGAAGGTTTCTCCCGGCTCGGCGTGCCCTGCTTCCTGGCCGACGCCAAGGGTGATCTGGCCGGCTTGGCGGTGGCCGCCGGCGAACCGGGCGACAAGCTCAAGGCGCGGCTGGACAAGCTCAAGCTCAGCGACTGGAAGCCGCAGGCCAACCCGGTGGTGTTCTGGGATCTGTACGGCAAGCTCGGCCACCCTGTGCGCGCCACCATCAGCGAGATGGGCCCCACCCTGCTCGGCCGGGTGCTGGAGCTCAACGACACCCAGCAGGGTGTGCTCGAAGTGGTGTTCAAGGTCGCCGACGACCAGGGCCTGCTGCTGCTCGACCTGGCCGACCTGCGCAGCATGCTCGGCTTCGCCAGCGAGAACGCCAAGACCATCTCCGCCCAGTACGGCCTGATCAGTCCGCAGAGCATCGCGGCGATCCAGCGCGCCCTGCTGAAGCTCGAGCAGGACGGCGCCGACCAGTTTTTCGGCGAGCCGGCGCTGGACCTGGTCGACCTGATGCGCCAGGACATGAGCGGTCGCGGCATCATCAACGTGCTGGCCGCCGACCAGCTGATCATGAAGCCCAGGCTCTACTCCACCTTCCTGCTGTGGCTGCTCTCGGAGCTGTTCGAGCAACTGCCGGAAGTGGGCGACCTGGATCAGCCCAAGCTGGTGTTCTTCTTCGACGAGGCGCACCTGCTGTTCGACGATTGCCCGCCCGCGCTGCGCCAGCGCGTGGAACAGGTGGTGCGGCTGATCCGCTCCAAGGGCGTGGGCGTGTACTTCTGTTCGCAGAACCCGGACGACGTGCCCGGCGAGATCCTCGGCCAGCTCGGCAACCGCGTGCAGCACGCGCTGCGCGCCTTCACCCCGCGCGACCAGAAGGCGGTCAAGGCAGCGGCGGAAACCTTTGTCGCCAATCCCAAGCTCGACGTGGTCGAGGCGATCACCCAGCTCGGCGTGGGCGAAGCGCTCGCCTCCACGCTAGGCGACGGCGGCGTACCCGCGCCGGTGCAACAGGTGCTGGTGACCACGCCATGCTGCCGCATCGGCGCCATCACCGCCGAGGAGCGCCAGACGGTACGCATGCGCTCGCCGGTGGGCGGCAAGTACGACACGCCGGTGAACCGCGAATCGGCCGCCGAGAAGCTCGCCGCCCGCGCACAGGACAAGGCCGCCGACGCCGAGAAAGTCGCCACCAGCGCCCCCTCCACCGCCGGCACGCCCGGCTCGGCCTGGGGTGAGGCGGTGCACGATGCGCTGTTCGGCACCAAGCGCCGCCAGGGCATGATCGAGGCGCTAGGCAAGTCCGCCGTGCGCACGGTCGGCAACCAGCTCGGTCGGCAGATCCTGCGCGGCGTGCTGGGCGGCATCTTCGGCGGCAAGCGTTGAAACCGGCGCACGTCCGCTTCCGCTCGATCGATCCGGATACGCCGCTGGCCGACCGGCTCGTGGGCGGCCTGGGCTATCCGCTGCGCGGCGCCGCCTTTCCCACCGTGGTCGGACTCGTGCTGCTTCATTTCCTGGCACTGCTGCCGCTGACCCTGGGCCTGCTCGCCTCGCTGCTGGTGTGGGGCGCCACCTGGCGCTACGCCGCCGAATGCATGCTGCATACCGCCAACGGCTTCGCCGACCCGCCCGACGTGGGCCTGGGCGACAGCGATCGCGCAGCCTGGGGCTTGACCGTAGTGCACGTGGTGGCCGCCGCGTTCTGCGTGGGGATGCCGTTCTACTCGCCGGCGCTGTTTGCGCCCACCCTGCTCGCCGTGGCACTGGTGCTGCCGGCGATCGACATGGCGCTGGCCTTCGACGGCAGTCTGCTGGTGGCGCTGAACCCGGCGCACTGGGGCGAGATCATCCGGCGCTTCGGCTGGAGCTACCTGATTCCGGTCGGCATCAACCTCGCGGTCGGCGCGCTGGCTCTGCTGGCCACATGGATCACTGCCGGGCTGCCGCGCCTGCTGTCGTTGCCGCTGTTCGGCTTCGCCTACACCTATCTGATCGTGCTGGGCTTCCACCTGATGGGCGCGATGATCCACCGCCGCCACGAGCACTTCGGCCTCACGCCGGAAGCCGCGGTGCTGGCCGAGGCGCTGGGCCAGAACGACGACCAGCGCCTGCTCGACCGCGTGCACGAACTGGCAGTGGATGACCCCATGGCCGCCACGCAGCTGCTGGTGCCGCGCCTGCAGGATCGCGAAGCGCCGGCCGAACTGCACCAGGCCTACCGCGACCTGCTGCGCCGGCAACAGCTCACCGACGCGCTGCTGGTGCACGGCCAGATCCGCATCGCGGCGTTGATGGCCGCCAACGAGCCGCGCAAGGCACTGGGCATGGTGCAGGATTGCAGCGCGATCGATCCGGACTTCCTGCCGGACGCCCCCGGCAACGCCGGCGCCATCGCCGAGGTCGCCGCGCGCCACGGCATGCGTCGGATGGCGCTGAAGCTTTGCCGCGGCTGGCTGGCGCACTGGCCGCGCGACGGACGCGCTCCCGCCGTCGCCCTGCTCGCTGCGCGCGAGCTCGAAGCCGACGGCCAGGCGATGGAGGCCAGCGTGCTGCTTGGTCGCGTCGCCGGCGCCTGGACCGACCACCCGCAGCACGGCGAGTTGCTCGCCCGCATCGAACAACTCAAGTCCGGAACCCGCGCATGAGCCGTTGGCGCCCGCCCGCGCCGTCGTCGACGGCCATCATCACGCGTGCCGGCTTCGAGCGGCTGAAGGGCGAACTCGACCACCTGTGGCACACGCTGCGTCCGGAAGTGGTCAAGGCACTGGCCGCCGCCGCGGCCGAAGGCGACCGCTCGGAAAATGCCGAGTACACCTACCGCAAGAAGCAGCTCGGCGAGATCGACCGCCGCGTGCGCTACCTCAGCAAGCGCATCCCGTCGCTGAAGGTGGCCGAGGGCGCACCGGCCGATCGTGACGCGGTGTTCTTCGGCGCGCAGATCGAGCTGGAGAATGCCGACAGCGGCGAGACTTATCGCTACCGCATCGTCGGGCCAGACGAGACCGACGCGAAGAAGGGCTGGATCAGCATCGACTCGCCGCTGGCCCGCGCGGTGCTGAAGAAACGGGTGGACGACGAGTTTTCCGCCGAACTGCCCGGTGGCCTCACGCACTTTGCGCTGCTGGCCGTCGACTACGAGGACTGAGCGGCGCTCAGACTGGCAACCACAACGCAGCGGGATAGCGGCGTCCCGCGCGCAACGGCTGGTAGCACGGTGCCTCATGATGGAACGCTTCCTCACCGTTATCCGGATGCCAGCCCGGGATGCCCGAGAGCGGCAACGGACGCAGCTCCAACGGATCGCGCAGCAGCTCGCCAGAAGCGATGCGTTCGGCCAGCGCGGCAACGATGGACTCCCACGCCATGGCACGGTCGGCCGCCACCACCAGCGCCTTGCCGACCAGCAGCTTGCCCGGGGCGAGCGCGTGTTCCAGCAGGGCGTGGCCGAACACCGCGACGTCGATGCGCCCGTCCTGCCAGGCGGAACGCTCGCGCCAGAACAGCCCGTACCAGTCGTGCGCGTCCCACCGCGCCAGCAGAGAAGGATCGGCCACACGCACGATCACACCGGCCTCGTCGAAATGGGTCATCGCGCACTGCGAGCGTGAGCGTTCGCGCGGGCCCATGCGGGCGACCTCCTCGACCTGACGCCGGTTCAGCGCCTGCTTGATCGCCGGATAGCGCAGCCACGCCAGTGCGTTGAACAGGTCGTGCCAGTTGCGCTCACGGGTGGCGATCACGCCACGGTCGGCGATGCGCTGCTCGTAGTGCAGGCCGTCGCCGAGCAACGTGTGATCCTGCGCGGCAAAGCGTGGCATCGACGCATCGCGACGCAGCGCGTTGAGCGCATCGATCGCAGGCCAGTGCGGGCCACGCAGCAGCGCGTCGTATTCGCTCCAGTCGGCCAGCGGCGGCCTCGCGAACACGGCCGGGTCGACCGCCTCGCGCGCCGGGGCGACGTAGCGCTGCCGCTTCACACCACCGGCAGCACGGCCTGCGCCAGGCGGGCGTGCAGGTCATGCTCGCTGGCCGACTCCACCAACACCTGCACGAACTGACCGGGCTTGAGCTGCTGGCCGTCGGCGATGAGCACGGTGCCGTCGATCTCCGGCGCGTCGGCGGCCGAACGCGCCACGGCGCCGGCCTCGCCCGCCTCGTCCACCAGCACCTGGATCGTGCGGCCGATCTTGCGTTGGAGCTTGGCGGCGGAGATCTCCGCCTGCACCGCCATGAACTGCTCCAGGCGGTCTTCCTTCAACTCCTCGGATACCTGGCTGGGTAGCTCGTTGGCGCGGGCGCCGTCCACTGGCGAGTAGGTGAAGGCGCCCACTCGGTCCAGCTCGGCCTCGCGCAGGAAGTCCAGCAGCTCCTCGAACTCGGCGTCGGTCTCGCCGGGGAAGCCGACGATGAAGGTGCTGCGGATCGTCAGGTCAGGCACGGCCTTGCGCCAGTTCTTCACCCGCTCCAGCGTCTTGTCGATGTTGCCCGGGCGCTTCATCAATTTCAGGATGCGCGGGCTGGCGTGCTGGAACGGGATGTCCAGGTAGGGAAGTATCTTGCCCGCCGCCATCAGCGGCATCAGCTCGTCCACGTGCGGGTACGGGTAGACGTAGTGCAGGCGCGTCCACACGCCCAGTTCGGACAGACCCTCGCACAGCTCGGTCATCCGCGTGCGGTAGCTCCTGTCGCGCCACAGGTGCTCGGCATACTTCACGTCCACGCCGTAGGCGCTGGTGTCCTGCGAGATCACCAGCAGCTCCTTCACGCCGCCCTTCACCAGTCGCTCGGCCTCGCGCAGCACCTCGTCGACCGGCCGCGAGACCAGGTCGCCGCGCATCGACGGGATGATGCAGAAGCTGCAGCGGTGATTGCAGCCTTCGGAGATCTTCAGATAGGCGTAGTGCTTGGGCGTCAGCTTCACGCCGACCGAGTCGTCACCTCGGGCGTCAAGACGCCCGAGCGGAACCAGATCCAGGAACTTGTTGCGCGCCGGCGGCAGCGCCGTGTGCACCGCGCTCATCACGCTGGCGTAGTCCTGCGGGCCGCTGATCGACAGCACGTCCGGGTAGGCCTCGCGGATCAGTTCCTCGCGCTTGCCCAGGCAACCGGTGACGATCACCTTGCCGTTCTCGTGCAACGCCTCGCCGATCGCGTCCAGCGACTCCTGCACGGCCGCGTCGATGAAGCCGCAGGTGTTCACCACCACCGCGTCGGCCTCGTTGTAGCTGGGCACGATCTCGTAACCCTCCACCTTGAGCTGGGTGAGGATGCGCTCGGAATCGACCAGCGCCTTGGGGCAGCCGAGGCTGACGAAGCCGATCTTCTGGGAGGTAGGTTGGGCGGACATGGCGGTTACCGGATGAGGCAGCCCGATATTGTACCGCGGCGCCCCGCCGCACGCGTCCAGACCCGCGTTCACTAGGTATGCCTGACACGGCAGGTATTACCCTGTCGCGCCTTTCCCCATCCCATCGAAGGAGTGCCCATGGGCCAGATGATCGAACTCTCCAGCACCACGCCGATCGGCGCCTACCTCGCCGAGCCCGCCAGCTCGCCCCGCGGCGGTGTCGTGGTCGTGCAGGAAATCTTCGGCGTGAACGCGCACATCCGCGACATCGCCGACCGCCTCGCAGCTTCCGGCTACGTGGCGATCGCCCCGGCGCTGTTCGACTCGGCGAGGCCGGGCGTGGAGCTGGGCTACGACACCGAGGGCATGCGCGAAGGCGTGGCGCTGAAGGCGCAGGTGAGCCTGGAGCGCGCGCTGCAGGACGTGGCCGTCGCCGCCGAACGCGTAGCCACGGCCGGCAGGGTCGGCACCGTCGGTTTCTGCTGGGGCGGCACGATTGCCTATGCCGCCGCCATCGAGCTCGGCCTGCCCAGCGTGAGCTACTACGGCGGGGGCAACACGCAGCTGGTCGGCAAGCCGGCCACGGCGCCGCTGATGTTCCACTACGGCCTGAAGGACACCCACATCACCGCCACCGACCGCGCGGCAGTCGCATCGGCCAACCCGGACGCGCCGCTGTACGAGTACGAGGCGGATCACGGCTTCAACTGCGACCGCCGCGAGAGCTACGACGCAGCCAGCGCGGCCATGGCGTGGCAGCGCACGCTGGCTTTTCTCGCCGAACACGTCGGCTGATCCGGCCCGGGCGTTCGGCTCCGCAGCACCAGGCGGACTAGACTTCCGGTTTCGCGAACTTCCCGGGGGCGAGCTCATGGGCCAGTCGATAAGCCTCAACACCACCCGCCTGCACTGCATCGGCGCCTATCTCGCACGGCCGTCTGGCCCGCCGCGCGGGGGCATCGTCGTGGTGCAGGAGATCTTCGGCGTGAACGCGCACATCCGCGCCATCACCGACCGCTTCGCCGAGGCCGGCTACACCGCCATCGCGCCGTGCTTCTTCGACCACGTCGAGAACGGCGTGGAGCTGGGCTACGACGAGGCCGGTTTCGCCCGCGGCCGCACGCTGGTGGCCGAGGTCGGCATCGAACTGGCGGTGGACGACGTGGCCAGCGCGGCCGAGGCGATCGCCTCGGCCGGGCGCATCGGCGTGGTCGGTTTCTGCTGGGGCGGCACAGTCGCGCTGCGCTCGGCGCAGCGGCTGGGCCTGCCGGCGGTGAGCTACTACGGCGCGCGCAACCCGGCGTACCTGGATGAGACGCCGCAGGCGCCCGTAATGTTCCACTTCGGCGAGCGCGACGCCTCGATCCCGCCGGAGACGGTGCAACAGCACCGCGAGAAGTTGCCGCAGATGCCGGTGTACACCTACCCGGCCGGCCACGCCTTCAACCGCAACGTGGACCCGCACGCGTACGACGCCCCCAGCGCCGCACTGGCCTGGCAGCGCACGCTGGATTTCTTAACGCGTGAACTGGGGAGCGCACCATGACGGCAGAGTTCGCACTGGACGCTCGCCTGGCGGCCGACTCGGTGCCAGTGATCCTCCTACCCCTGTGCCAAGTGCGGCTGATGAACGACGCGCGCTTCGCCTGGCTGCTGCTGGTGCCGCGCCGTGCCGGCATGAGCGAGCTCCACGATCTGAATGAAGCGGATCAGGAGCAGCTGTGGCGAGAGATCCACTCTGCCACGCAGGCGCTTCGCGCGGTGGCGCCGTGCGACAAGCTCAATATCGGCGCGCTGGGCAACATCGTTCGCCAGTTGCACGTCCACGTCGTGGCGCGCGTGGTAGGCGATGCAGCCTGGCCTGGGCCGGTGTGGGGCAGCGGCGTGGCTCAACCGTATGACGCGCCAGAGCAAGAGCAACGGATCTACGCATTGCGGGAGCACTGGTGCACCGCAGACCGCCACGTCCCGTAACGGCCCTCATCCGTCCCTGCCCCGTCGTGGCAGCATTCTTAGATGCGAGCTAGTCCATCGGCGATCCGGATTCGCGCTCGGCCAGCTCCGGCTGAGGCGGTGTCCAACAGCCGCCCATCGCCTCTCACAATTCGGGGCGAGAACTTCGTCAGTTCTCGCCCCGTCCGGTAGCGCGCAGCGATCAGGCTCGCCGCGCGCACATCAGTTTCCGCCCACCACTCAGTAGCCGCCAGGCATGTCTTGCCTGTCGCTGCCCGCCGCGGTCTTGCTCTTCTGGTCATCGCCCATCTTGGCCGGGGCGTGGTAGTCCTCGAGAGCGCGCGCCTTGGTTTCCTGCGGATTGATCTGCTTCAGCTCGCCATTCTTGTCGTAGTACACGACCACGCCGTAATCGAGCGCGATGCGGGCCATGTACTCCAGATGCTGCTTGCGCACCTTGGAGTCGTCGCTGGGCACCAGCAGCACGGTCTTGGGCAGTTTGCCGGCGTCCTTCAGGTAGGCGAAGTGACTGCCGGTGTCGATCGCGCTGAGCACGGCGTCATCAACGAGAAACTGCCCACCCTTGTAAGCCTTGATCACGGCATCGAAATGCTGCTGCGCCTGCATCGCCGCCACTTCCGATTTGGTATCGCCGCGATGACAGCCGGTAAGGACCAGCGCGCTGGCCAGCAACGAGGCGGCAACCAGCCGTCCGGCGAGGGTGGAAAAACGGATCATGCGGATCTCCTGCAAGGCTTTTCGTGACAGCGGACGAGTGTAGCGCCGCCGGGTATGGATGGCGTCGAGGGTGGGCGATCGCGCGTTCAGGTGCGCGGCAGGGTCACGCCCTGCTGGCCCTGATACTTGCCGCCGCGATCCTTGTAGCTGGTCTCGCACTCTTCGTCGGACTCGAAGAACAGCATCTGCGCCACACCCTCGTTGGCGTAGATGCGCGCCGGTAGCGGCGTGGTGTTGGAGAACTCCAGCGTCACGTGGCCTTCCCACTCCGGCTCAAGCGGCGTCACGTTGACGATGATGCCGCAGCGCGCGTAGGTGCTCTTGCCCAGGCACACGGTAAGCACCGAGCGTGGGATACGGAAGTACTCCACCGTGCGCGCCAGTGCGAACGAGTTGGGCGGAATGATGCACACGTCCGCCTCCACGTCGACGAAGCTGGTGGGATCGAACGCCTTCGGGTCGACGATGGTGGAATTGATGTTGGTGAAGATCTTGAACTCGCGCGCGCAGCGCACGTCGTAGCCGTAGCTGGAGGTGCCGTAGGAGATCAGCTTCTGATCGTCGCGCACCTTCACCTGGCCCGGCTCGAACGGCTCGATCATGCCGTGCTGCTCGGCCATCCGGCGAATCCACTTGTCGGGTTTGATGCTCACGCGCGCTCCGGTCGTCAAAGGGGCGGTTCAGCCACCGTCGGCCGCCGCCAAGTGCGAAAAAATAGCACGGGGACGACCACTCAGGCTTGCGCCAGCGCCCTGTCCAGCCGTGCCAGCAGCGCGCGCAGCGTCTCGCGCAGGGCCGGCTGCTCGATGATCCACGCGGGCTCGCAGCCGACACCCGGCAGCGGCACCGTGCCGGAGACCCCGTCCAGCACGGTGGCCGACATGGTGCGCAGGATCTCGACCAACGCGTCCTGCGCGTGATGCGAGCCGCGGCCCGAGGCGTTGATCAGCGCCACCGGCTTGCCCGGAAATTCCAGGCTGCCGACCAGCCAGTCCAGCGCGTTCTTGAACGCGCCCGGCACGCCGTGGGCATATTCAGGACAGGCGATCAGCAGGGCATCGCTGGTGCCGACCGCCTCGCGCAACGCGGCCACCGGAGCGGGCAGCGGATCGTGCTCGTCGTCCGGGTTGAACCAAGGCAGCGCCGCCAGGCCGTCATGCATGATCAGCTCCAGCGAAAGCGGCGCCAGCTCGCGCGCCGCTTCCAACACGGCCGCATTGGCCGAAACGCGCCGCAGGCTGCCGGACAGGCACAGCACCCGTCGACGCGATGGCGCCGTCATGCGGTCGGCGCGCCCTGCACGACCACCTTGCCCAGGCCCAGCGCCTTGTTGCGCGGCTGGCGCGACAACCGCCCCGCGGCGTTACGGGCGATCTCACGGTAGCGCGCGGCCAGGTCGGACTCGGGCATCGCCACCACGGTCGGGTTGCCGCCGTCGGCCTGCTCCCGGATGCGGATGTCCAGCGGCAGGGAGCCCAGAGAGGCCACGCCGTACTGCTCGGCCATGCGCTGGCCGCCGCCCTCGCCGAAGATGTGCTCCTCGTGCCCGCAGTTCGAGCACACGTGGGTGGCCATGTTTTCCACCACGCCCAGCACCGGCACCTCGACCTTCTCGAACATCTTCAATGCCTTGCGCGCATCCAGCAGGGCGATGTCCTGCGGCGTGGTGACGATCACCGCGCCGGCCACCGGAACTTTCTGCGACAGCGTGAGCTGGATGTCGCCGGTGCCCGGCGGCAGGTCGACCACGAGATAGTCCAGCGCGTCCCAGCGCGAGTCGTTGAGCAGCTGCATCATCGCCTGGGTGACCATCGGACCACGCCAGATCATCGGCGTCTCCTCGTCGACCAGAAAGCCGATCGACATCGCCTGCAGCCCGTGCGCCTGCATCGGGATGATCGACTTGCCGTCCGGCGACTGCGGCTTGCCGCTGATGCCCAGCATGCGCGGCTGGCTCGGGCCGTAGATGTCGGCATCCAGAATGCCGACCTTCGCGCCCTCGGCGGCCAGCGCCAGCGCCAGATTCACCGACACCGTGGACTTGCCCACGCCACCCTTGCCCGATGCCACCACGATGACGTTCTTCACGTTCGGCATTGGCGCCAGTTGACCCTGCACCTTGTGCACCTGCACGCGGCTGGTCACCGAGACGGCTGCCGCGGCGATCGCCGGGTCGGCCTGCAGCGCATCGCGCGCCTGGGTGGCCAGCGTATCGGCGGCGGTCGCCGCGGGATAGGCCAGTTGCAGGTCGACCGATACGCGATCGCCGTCCACGCCGATGGCGCGCACGGCATCGGCCAGCGGCGCGCCAGTGTGGGGGTCGATGAGGTCGCCGAGAATGCGGCGTACCAGGGCTTCATTCGCCTGGGTCATGGGGCATGTCTTGAGGGGAGAGACCGTCGATTATGCCAGCCCCCGACACGCACCCGGCTGCGCCAGATCAGGGCGCGCCGAGTCCAGATGAGGTCTTGCGCATTGCAGCTTGACCCGCTTCGGGGCCCTCGGCACGCTCGCCCCATACGCTTTCGTACGGGAGGATCACCATGACGCTGCTGTCCCGCTTCACCCTCGCCACCGGCCTGCTGCTGATCGCCGGCTCCGCCTTCGCCGCCACCGACACCCCGGTCGGCACCTGGAAGACTATCGACGACAAGACCCATCAGCCGAAATCCATCGTCGAGATCACCGACAACAATGGCGAGCTGCAGGCCAAGGTGGTCAAGGTGCTGAACTCCGACGAGGGTCCGAACCCGATCTGCAAGGAGTGCGACGGCGCGCGCAAGAATCAGCCGATCGAGGGCATGACCATCATGTGGGGCGTCACCAAGGATGACGACGTGTGGGATGGCGGCAAGATCCTCGACCCGAAGAACGGCAAGGAATACAAGGTCAAGCTCACGTTGACCGACGGCGGCCAGAAGCTCGACGTGCACGGCTACATCGGCTTTGCCCTGCTCGGCCGTTCGCAGGTGTGGGAACGCCAGCCGTAAAGGCGCCATCTCCGCGCTCGCCTGAAAGCCCGCCCATCGGCGGGCTTTTTCGTGCCACCGACACACCGTGCAGGGCCGGTCGATTTGGACGTCCATGCCATAATGCGCGGCCACTTAAGCCAAGCAAGCTGCCATGAGCCGTCGCCTCCTTGTCACCAACGCCCTGCCCTACGCCAACGGTCCGCTGCACATGGGCCACCTGCTGGGCTACATCCAGGCCGACATCTGGGTGCGGGCGCAGCGCATGGCCGGTCATGAAGTGGTCTACGTCTGCGCCGACGACGCGCACGGCACGCCAATCATGCTGGCAGCACAGAAGGCTGGACTGGCGCCGGAGACCTACATCGACGGCATTCGCGCCGGCCACGAGGCCGACTTCGCCGCCTTCGGCGTGGCGTTCGACCACTACCACAGCACGCATTCGGACGAGAACCGCGCGCTGGCGACGCTGATCTACACGCGCCTGCGCGACGGCGGCGCCATCGCCCGGCGCGACATCCAGCAGCTGTTCGATCCGGACAAGCAGATGTTCCTGCCGGACCGCTACATCAAGGGCACTTGCCCGGTGTGCAAGACGCCGGACCAGTACGGTGACAACTGCGAAAACTGCGGCGCCACCTACGCACCCACCGACCTGATCAACCCATACTCGGTGATGTCCGGTGCCACCCCGGTGCTGCGCGACTCGGAGCACTACTTCTTCCAGCTGTCGAAGTTCGAGGGCCTGCTGCGCGACTGGTTCGCCGGCAAGTACTCGAACGGCCAGCCGGTGGCCAACAGTGGCGTGGCAGCCAAGCTGCGCGAATGGCTGGACGGCGGCCTGAAGGACTGGGACATCTCGCGCGACGCCCCGTACTTCGGATTCCCGATCCCCGACGCGCCGGGCAAGTTCTTCTACGTCTGGCTGGATGCGCCCGTAGGTTACCTCGCCAGCTTCAAGGCGCTGTGCGACAGGAGCGGACTGCAGTTCGACGACTTCCTTGCGCCCGACAGCACCGCCGAGATGCATCATTTCATCGGCAAGGACATCATCAACTTCCACGGCCTGTTCTGGCCGGCGATGCTGCACGGTGCGGGCTTTCGCACGCCCACCGCGCTGCACGTCAACGGCTACCTCACGGTCAACGGCGCGAAGATGTCCAAGTCGCGCGGCACCTTCATCCAGGCGCGCACGTATCTGGACGCCGGGCTGAATCCAGAATGCCTGCGTTACTACTTCGCCACCATGCTCGACGATGCACCGGTGGACGTGGATCTGGACCTGAAGGCCTTCGAGGAGCGCGTGAACTCGCACCTGGTCGGTAAGTGGGTGAACATCGCTAGCCGCACCGCGGGCTTCGTGCATAAGTTCTTCGACGGCCGACTCGCTGAACGCTTCGGCCCCATCGAGACCGAGCTGTGGAACCGCCTGCAGGAGCACTACGACGGCCTGGCCGAGCTCTACGACCGGGGCCAGTTCGCCGAGGTCACCCGCCGCTTCGTGCTGATGGCCGACCTGGTCAACGGCCACATCGCCGCCACCGCACCGTGGACGCTGGCCAAGGACGATTCACGCCGCGTCGAGCTGCACCAGGTGTGCTCGTTCGCGATCGCCGCGTTCCGCCTGCTCGGCGGTCTGCTCAAACCGATCCTGCCGGCGACCGTGGCGGCGGCCGAGCAGTTCCTGGCCGCGCCGATCATCGATTTCGACGATGCGCGCGCCGCCTTGCACAACCACATCATCGCGCCCTTCGAGCCGCTGCTCGGCCGCCTCGATCCGAAGCAGATCGAAGCGATGGTCGAGGCCTCGAAGGAATCGCTCGGCGCTCCCGTCGGCGCTCCCGTCGGCGCTCCCGTTTCTACCGAAAAACCCAAGCAAGCGAAGAAAGCCATGACTGACGCCGCACCCTCTCCTGCTTCCGCCGACACTGCCGCCGCCACGACCGCCACCATCGGTATCGACGATTTCGCCAAGCTCGATTTGCGCGTGGGCAAGGTCACTGTGTGCGAGTTCGTCGAGGGCTCGGACAAGCTGCTGCGCTTCGAGCTGGATGCCGGTGCGCTAGGCACGCGGCAGATCTTCTCCGGCATTCGCGCCGCCTACGGCGAGCCGGAAAAGCTGGTGGGCCGCAACGTGGTGTTCATCGCCAATCTGGCGCCGCGCAAGATGCGCTTCGGTCTGAGCGAGGGAATGATCCTGTCCGCTGGCGACGGCGGCAGCGACCTGTTCCTGCTCGACGCCGACACCGGTGCCAAGCCCGGCGCCACGGTGCGCTGAAACCGGTTCAACGGGGACTGTAGGTCACGAACACGCCGACCAGATCGCCGTTCTTGTGGTACGGCGCCATGTAGCGGTAGCCGCGTGCGGCGAAATCGGCATGCGGCTTGGTGAGCTGGCCGGCGAGGTGGTTCTTGCGCATGCCGAAATGGGCGTCGATGAAGACGGTGACGCTCTTGGGCGCTCCGGCTGGCGCGGTGTCGGCACGCGCCAGGCCCATGTTGCCCAGCGCGAGCGAACCGACCGCTCCGATGGCGGTGGCCCGCAGCAGCGAAGCGACGGTCAGCGGCGCTGCATTCCAGCAGTCCAGCAGTCCAGCGGGAAGACTTTCATGAGCAGACTCCACAAGTGGGAATACGGCAGTATCGGATCGGCAATGACCGCCCCGACCGCCCACCACGCATGAGCGAATCGATCGACACTCTGGCCACCCGCATCGACGCGATCCTGCCGCAGACCCAGTGCGAGCAGTGTGGCTTCCACGGCTGCCGCCCATATGCCGAGGCGATCGCGCGTGGCGAGGCGCCGATCAACCGCTGCCCCCCGGGCGGCGCGGCCGGCATCGCGAAACTCGCCGCCCTGCTCGATCGGCCCGTGCTTCCGCTGGACCCCGCCCACGGCGTGGAAAAGCCGCGCACGCTGGCGCGCATCGTCGAAGCCGAGTGCATCGGCTGCACCAAATGCATCCAGGTGTGCCCGGTCGATGCCATCGTCGGCGCGGCCAAGCTGATGCACACCGTGCTCATCGACGACTGCACCGGCTGCGAACTGTGCGTGCCGGCCTGCCCGGTGGATTGCATCGTGCTGGAACCGATGCCGCTGGCCTGGGCGGAAGATCCCGTCCGCGTCGAGGCGGCCCGGGCACACTTCCGGCGCCGCGAAGCGCGACTGGCCCACGAACGCGCGGCCCACGAGGCTGAACTGGCCGCACGCAAGGCCGCAGTGGATGCCGCCGCGACACCGAGCAACCCCGTACTGGCCGCACTCGCCCGCGCCAAGGCGAAGAAGCAGGGAAACCCCGAATGAAGCGCGCCGACGTCGTGGAGCTGTTCACCCGCCTGCGCGAGCTGAACCCCAGACCGACCACCGAGCTGGCCTACACCACGCCGTTCGAGCTGCTGGTGGCCGTGGTGTTGTCCGCGCAGGCCACCGACGTGGGCGTGAACAAGGCCACGCGCAAGCTGTATCCGGTGGCCAACACGGCTGCGGCGATCCTCGCACTGGGCGAGGACGGCCTGAAGGCGTACATCAGCACCATCGGCCTGTTCAACGCCAAGGCGAAAAACGTCATCGCGCTGTGCCATCTGCTGATCGAACAGCACGGCGGCGAAGTGCCGCGCGAGCGCGAGGCGCTGGAGGCACTGCCCGGGGTGGGCCGCAAGACGGCCAACGTGGTGCTCAACACCGCCTTCGGCGAGCCGACCATCGCGGTGGACACGCACATTTTCCGCGTGTCCAACCGCACCGGCCTGGCGCCCGGCAAGGACGTGCGGGCGGTAGAGGCGAAGCTGGAGAAAGTGGTGCCGCCTGAGTTCAAGCTCGACGCCCACCACTGGCTGATCCTGCACGGCCGCTACGTGTGCAAGGCACGCAAGCCGGACTGCCCGCACTGCGTGATCCGTGACCTGTGCCGCTACAAGGACAAGACCCCCGCCTGACCCACCCGGCATACAAACCCATGTAGGAGCTCGCTCGCGGGCGATGCTCTCGGCTCTGAATGTCGAATCAGAGCGAAAGGCATCGCCCGCAAGCAGGCTCCTACAAAGAAGGGCGGCGCTTGCGCCGCACAAAAGCAAACGGCGGGCTGCTGCCCGCCGTTTTCCGTCCCTGGGTCGAACTCCCTTCCGATATTCGGGGTCACACCTCCGGCATCGTGCCGGAGGTGTGTGACAACTTTTAGAACGCCACTTCGCCGAACACGCCGATCTCGTTCGTCTTCACGTTCTGCACGTGTGCCGGCACCGGAGCGGCAACCGACTTGTCGGCCTTCTCGTGCTTCCACACGCCAGCGAGCTTGAAGCCCTTGGTGATCTGGAACTCGACACCCGCGTTGTAGTACGAGTCCTTCGCGTCACGGTCCAGATCCTTGCTCAGCTTGGCGTTGTCGTAGCGAGCGAACAGGCTCACGCCGTCGGCCACGGCCACGCTGCCCCATACCGAGTAACCGTCGGCCTTGTCCTTGAACGGAGTCAGCACGTTGTTCCAGTTGCTGGCGGTGAAGTATTCAGCGCCCAGGCGGAACTGCTTGCTGGCGTAGGCGATCAGCACGTCACCGCGAGTCGCGGTGTTGGTGGACGCCACGCCCTGCACGTCCTTGCCGAGCTTGCCGGAGTAGCCACCCAGCGCGATGACCGTGTTCTCGAACGGCACGAAGCCGACGCGACCTTCCACATCCACGCCCTTGGAGCGGCTGGGGTTCTTGTAACCGTTGCCGTTGACCACGGATACCGCGTAATTCACCGACTTGCTCTGGCCGATGTCACCGCCCAGGTGGATACCCCAGTCAGCCGAATTGCCGTACTTCAGGCGGTCGATCAGTGTGTTTTCGACGTAGCGGAAGCCGTAGTAGTTCTCGACGAACGGGATCCAGGGCATGTCCGCCGAACCCAGGCGCAGCACGGCGGCCTGGTCGAACTTGCCCTGCACGTAAGCCTTCTTCACGAACAGGTTGGTCTCACCATCGCTGCCGACGTAGTTGAAGTCGGTGGTCAGATTGGCCGACCAGATGTCGTCGAACTGGTGGGTGACGCTCAGGTAGAAGCGCTTCACATCCAGGCCGGTGCCGGACGCAGCGGTCTTGCCGCTATCGCTGTTCTTCTGGTCGATGTTGGTGAAGTCGACGTACATCTTGCCGCTGAGCGTGGTGTCGTTCACCAGCTTCTCGAGCTTGGCCAGCTTCTTGTCGTTGGTGGCCGAGGCCTGCACCTTCTCGATCGCCTGGCCGGTGCTGACGTTGATCTCGGACTGGGCGTCGGTGCGCTGCTCCAACTCGTCGATCTTCGACTGCATGGCGGCCAGCTGGGCCTTCAGCATCTCGATTTCGGCATTGGTGGTGGCCGAGGTGGCCGAAGCCTTGGTGGTCTTGGTGGCCGGCGCGGCCGACACGAGGCTGCTGAATCCGAGACCGGCAGCAATCGCTACCACGAGCAACTTGGAACGCATGGGAAATCTCCGCTGGATGGATAACGCCACCTCGACCGCGCCCCTTTGAATCCGTGGTCGGCGAAGCAGGACGTTAAAAGTTTGCGGGCATCCCTTTGCAGTCATGTTGACGAAATGTGACAGAACGAAGTCAGCCACCACCGACTGTCACCTTCGCGCCTCACCGTGCGCGGGCCCGGGGTGACCACACTGATATGCTTTGTCGATGGATGACCTCAACAAGAGCCTGGCCAGCCGCATGGCCGACCGCTTCCGCGGCTTTCTGCCGGTGGTAGTGGACGTGGAAACCGGCGGCTTCGACGCCGAGCGCGACGCGCTGCTGGAAATCGCCGCCGTCACCCTGAGCATGGACAGCGAAGGCTACCTGCACCCGCAGCCCGCGGTTTCCGCCCATGTCGAGCCCTTTCCGGGCGCCAACCTCGACCCGCGCGCGCTGGAAATCACCGGCATCGACCCGGACAACCCGCTGCGCGGGGCGCTGAGCGAGCGGATGGCGCTGGACCACGTCTTCAACGAGGTCCGTCTGGCCATGCGCCACCACCACTGCCAGCGCGCGGTGCTGGTGGGTCACAACGCCGCCTTCGACTTGGGCTTCCTCAACGCGGCGGTCCGTCGTACCGGGCACAAGCGCAATCCGTTCCACCCCTTCAGTTGCTTCGACACCGCCACGCTGAGCGGGCTTGCCTACGGGCAGACCGTACTGAGCAAGGCGGTGCTGGCCGCCGGCGGACACTTCGACTCGCGCGAGGCGCATTCAGCGATCTACGACGCCGAGCGCACCGCGGAACTGTTCTGCGGCATCGTCAACCGCTGGCGCAAGCTGGAAACCTTCGAGCGCGAGCACATCGGCCTGGGCGTGTTGTGACGCCTGGATGACGGCTTGTCACACGGCTGAAACATTCATCTCATTTCATTGCAACACACACCCCCTGTAATGGCGGAAGGGGCGGGCCTCATCCCGTGACTTTCCTCCTCAAGGAGCTACCGTGTTGACCTCAACCAAATCCCGCATCGCCGTGATCGCCGCGGCCTCGCTGATGAGCATGGCCGCCCAGGCCACCGACATTACCGGCGCCGGCTCCAGCTTCGTTTACCCGGTGCTGACCAAGTGGTCGGCCGCCTATGCCGAGAAGACCGGCAACCAGCTGAACTACCAGTCGGTCGGTTCGGGCGCGGGTATCGCTCAGATCAAGGCCGGCACCATCGACTTCGGCGCCTCCGACGCTCCGCTGAGCTCGGAAGACCTCAAGAAGTTCGGCCTGGGTCAGTTCCCGCTGGTCGTGGGCGGCATCGTGCCGGTAGTCAACATCGCGGGCATCCAGGCTGACCAGATCAAGCTCGACGGCGGCACGCTGGCCGACATCTTCATGGGCAAGATCACCAACTGGAACGACCCGAAGATCGCCGCGCTCAACGCCGGCGTGAGCATTCCGGCAGGCAAGATCACCGTGGTGCACCGCTCAGACGGCTCGGGCACCACCTACAACTTCACCAACTTCCTGAGCAAGGTCAGCCCGGACTGGGCGGCCAAGGTGAAGTTCGGCACCGCCGTGGATTGGCCGACCGGCGTGGGCGGCAAGGGCAACGAGGGCGTGTCGCAGTACGTGCGCCAGATCAAGGGCTCGATCGGCTACGTCGAATACGCCTATGCGGTCAAGAACAAGATCAGCTGGGTGGACATGAAGAACGCCGCCGGCAACGTCATCAAGCCGAACGCCGATGCCTTCGCCGCCGCCGCTGCCACCGCTGACTGGGCCAGCGCCAAGGACTTCAACCTGATCATGACCAACGCGCCGGGTCAGACCGCGTGGCCGATCACCGCCACCACCTGGGCGATCATGTACAAGAAGCCGAAGAACGCCGAGCACACCAAGGTGGCGTTCGACTTCTTCAAGTGGTCTTACGAGAACGGCCAGCCCCAGGCTGCCTCGCTCGACTACGTGCCGCTGCCGGACTCGCTGGTCAAGCAGATCGAGGCCTACTGGGCATCGGACTTCCAGAAGTAAGATCGCGATTCATCCGATCGGTGGCGGTAGCGAACGCTCCGCCACATCCGGCAGGACGCCGACCGATCAGCCGCCCCGGTGCTCCAGGGGCGGCTTTCCATTGAAGGCGTCGGTATGCTTCGCGCCTGCACCCGAAAGGACCAGCCACCCCATGTCCAGCCCGCCTGACGCCCTGGCGATTCGCGATGCCGAGGACCCGCGCAGCCGCCGGGATGCGCGCCACGACCGCTACTTTCGCTGGCTGCTCATGGCCTGCGCGCTGCTCGTGCTGGCCTCGCTGCTGGGCGCCGCCGGTGCCACGTTGTGGGGCGGACGGCATGCTTTCGGCACGTTCGGCTGGGGTTTCCTGACCAGTACCGCCTGGGATCCCAGCAATGATGTCTACGGTGCGCTGGTGCCCGTCTACGGCACCATTGTCACCTCGATCATCGCCTTGATCATCGCCGTTCCGATCAGCTTCGGCATCGCGCTGTACCTTTCCGAAGTAGCGCCACCGTGGCTGCGCACGCCGGTGTCTTCGGCGATCGAGCTGCTGGCAGGCATCCCTTCGATCATCTACGGCATGTGGGGCCTTTTCATCTTCGCCCCGTTCTTTGCCGAGCACATCAAGCCCTGGTTTACCAATTATCTGGGCGACAGCCCGGACGACGGTAAAGTGTCCTGGGTTGCGGCCCACGTGCCGTTCATCGGCAAGCTGTTCGCCAGCAACTATCCGTTCGGCGCCAGCGTGCTTACCGCCGGCATCGTGCTGGCGATCATGATCATCCCGTTCATCTCCTCCGTGATGCGTGAGGTGTTCCAGACCGTGCCCACGCGCCTGAAGGAGTCGGCCTATGCGCTGGGCTCAAGCACCTGGGAGGTGTCCTGGGACATCGTGCTGCCGTACACCCGATCGGCGGTGATCGGCGGCATCTTCCTCGGCCTCGGCCGGGCGCTGGGTGAGACCATGGCGGTGACCTTCGTGCTCGGCAACGCGATGGAGCTGTCGGCGTCCCTGCTCGACCCGGGTGCATCGATCGCATCGACCATCGCCAACCAGTTCAGCGAGGCGGTAGGCCTGCAGAAGTCCACCCTGATGGCGCTGGCCTTCCTGCTGTTCGTGGTGACCTTCATCGTGCTGCTGATCGCGCGCCTGATGCTGCGCCAGCTCAAGAAGCGGGAGGGCATCTGATGAGCGCACTGTATTTGCGCCGCCGCCTCACTAACTGGATCGCGCTGTCGCTCAGCGTGCTGGCCACCCTGATCGGGCTGGGCTTTCTCGCCTGGATCCTGTGGGAAACCCTGCGCCAGGGCATCAGCGCGCTTGACCTCAAACTGTTCACCAAGATCACCGCCTACGGCGCCGACGGCGGCCTGGCCAACGCGATGGTCGGCAGCCTGATCATCGATCTGATCGGCATCGCCATCGCCACCCCGATCGGCGTGCTGGCCGGCACCTGGCTGGCCGAATACGCCAACCGCACCAAGCTCGGCGAGACAATCCGCTTCCTCAACGACATCCTGCTGTCGGCGCCGTCGATCGTGATGGGGCTGTTCGTCTACACCATCGTGGTGCTGCCGAGCACGGCGCTGACCCATGGCGACACCACCTTTTCCGGCTTTGCCGGCGGTGTGGCGCTCGCGCTGATCGCCCTGCCGGTGATCGTGCGCACTACCGACGAGATGCTGCGGTTGGTGCCCTCCACCCTGCGCGAGGCCGCGCTGTCGCTGGGGGTGCCGCAGTGGAAGCTGACGCTGCAGATCCTGATCCGCGCAGCACGCTCGGGCATCATCACCGGTGTGCTGCTTGCGCTGGCGCGCATCAGCGGCGAAACCGCGCCACTGCTGTTCACCGCCTTCGGCAACAATTTCATGGTGGTCAATCCGATGAACAAGATGGCCAGCCTGCCGCAGATCATCTACCAGTACGCCAACGACCCGGGCGAAGCCATGCATGCGCTGGCCTGGGCCGGTGCGTTCGTGGTGACGATGTTCGTCCTCCTGTTGAGCCTGGCCTCGCGCCTGGTCCTCTCCCGCAACAAGGTGTCCCATGACTGAGTCCGCCGCCGCCGGCCTTCATCCGCAGCCATCGGTCAGCCAGGCACTCGCCGTGCCGACCAAGATCCAGGTCAACGATCTGCACTTCTACTACAACGGGTTCCATGCACTGAAAGGCATCAGCATGGCGATCCCGGAGAAGAAGGTGACGGCCATCATCGGTCCGTCCGGCTGCGGCAAGTCCACTCTGCTGCGCATCTTCAACCGCATCTACGCGATCTACCCCAAGCTGGAAGCCAAGGGTGAAGTAATGCTGGACGGCGAGAACATTCTCGCCGCGGGCTATTCGATGAATCGCCTACGCAGCAAGGTCGGCATGGTGTTCCAGAAGCCGGTGCCGTTCCCGATGACGATCTTCGAGAACGTTGCCTACGGCATCCGCCACCACGAAAAGCTCTCGCGCGCCGATATGGACGTGCGCGTGGAAAAGGCCCTGCGCGACGCCGCGCTGTGGGACGAGGTGAAGGACAAACTCAAGCAGAACGCGCTCGGCCTCTCCGGCGGTCAGCAGCAGCGCCTGTGCATCGCCCGCGCCATCGCGCTCAAGCCCGAAGTGCTGCTGCTGGACGAGCCGACCTCGGCGCTGGACCCGATCGCCACCGGCCGCATCGAGCAGCTGGTGGAAGAGCTCAAGAGCCAGTTCACCATCGTCATCGTCACCCACAACATGCAGCAGGCGGCGCGCTGCTCGGACCAGACCGCCTTCATGTATATGGGCGAACTGATCGAGTACGACGGCACCGAGAAGATATTCACCAAGCCGGGCCAGAAGCAGACCGAGGACTACATCACCGGCCGGTTTGGTTGAGCCCCCTACAACCTCTCTTTTGGCAAGCGTCATTCCCGCGAAAGCGGGAACCCATGTTGACCTTCGGCAAGAGCAAGTGGATTCCCGCTTTGGCGGGAATGACGTCGAGGCAAGAACCCAATCATCGGCGTGACGTCAGCCCCGTCCGCAGCAGGCATCAGAGGTTCCCATGAGCAGCGAACACATCATCAAGAGCTACGACAGCGAACTGGCGCGTCTCACCGGCGAAATCGTGCGCATGGGCGAGCTGTCGGTGACCCAGCTGGAGTCGGCGATCGACGTGGTCGAGCGTCGCGACGAGCGAGCCGCCCAGCGCGTGGTGGCCAACGACGACGCAATCGATCAGCTGGAACAGGAGATCAGCCACGACGTGGTGCGCCTGCTGGCGCTGCGTGCGCCGATGGCCGGCGACCTGCGTAACGTGTTCGCCGCCCTGCGCATCGCCGCCGACATCGAACGAATCGGCGACTACGCCGCCAACGTCGCCAAGCGTTCGATCCCGCTGTCGATGGTCGCCCCAGTCACGCCAACCAAGGGTCTGGGCTACCTGGCCACGCTGGCCGCCGCCGAGGTGCGTGAGGTCCTGGTGGCCTACCGCGACCAGGACGCCGAGCGCGCCTATCAGGTGTGGAAGAGCGACGCGGAGCTGGACGAGGCTTACACCGGCTACTTCCGCCAGTTGCTTACGTACATGATGGAAGACCCGCGCAACATCACGCCGTGCACGCATCTGCTGTTCATGGCCAAGAACATCGAGCGCATCGGCGACCACGCCACCAACATCGCCGAGAACGTGTGGTTCCAGGTACACGGCGAGCCGCTGGACAAGCAGCGCACCAAGCGCGACTTCACCTCGAGCCCGGAGCTGGGCAAGCTCGGCGAATAAGCCGCCACGCCCTACCCCGGTAGGAGCCCGCTCGCGGGCGATGCTCTTCGCTCTGATGCGATATCGAAGCAAAAAGCAGCGCCCGCAAGCGGGCTCCTACAAGAGCGGGGGTGCCCTTCTCGGCAACCTGCCGGTGCGTGATTGAGCTTGATCAACGCGATGGTCGAAAGCCCGCCGCGTCCCGTAGGAGCCCGCTCGCGGGCGATGCTCCTCGCTCCGATGCACCATCAAAAGCAAAGCATCGCCCGCGAGCGAGCTCCTACCGGGTCAGGGGGTCACGGGGTGGGCAGTGGCTTTTCGCGTGCCTCGCGGCGGCGGGCGGCGCCGCGCACGATGCCGTAGATGCCGATGGCGATCCACGCCACTTCCAGCAGGAACGCCGACCAGTTGAAGCTGCCGAACACCAGCGAGAGCAGCACGCCGAAGGCGCCGACGATGTTCATCAGTTGATACGCCAGCTTATTGCCGTGCAGCCGGTGGGCCTGCAGCAGGAAGTAGGCCAGCAGGATCAGCAGCACGCCGGCGTAGCCGGCCAGGTCGTACCAGTGAAAGGTCATCGCTTTGCACTCCGCTGACGCAAGGCCTCAAACAGCACCACGCCGGTGGCCACCGACACGTTGAGACTTTCCATCGTGCCCGGCATTGGGATCTTCGCCACGAAATCACACAGCTCGCGGGTGAGACGCCGCATGCCCTCGCCTTCGCTGCCCAGCACCAGCGCCACCGGTCCCTTGAAGTCCACGCCGTAGATCGAGGTATCGGTGTCGCCGGCCAGGCCGGTGATCCACACGCCGGCGTCCTTCAACTCGCGCAGCGTGCGGGCCAGGTTGGTCACCGCGATCAGCGGCACGCGATCGGCGCCGCCGGCCGAGGCCCGGCGCACCACCGGGGTGAGACCCACCGCGCGGTCCTTCGGCACGATCACCGCCGTGACGCCGGCCGCCGCCGCGCTGCGCAGGCAGGCGCCGAGGTTGTGCGGGTCGGTCACGCCATCGAGCACCAGCACCAGCGTGTTGGCGCCATCGCGTTCCATCAGCTTGGCCAGGTCGCCCTCGTGCGCCATCGGTGGCGGCTCGTACAGCGCCACCACGCCTTGATGCCGCGCTTCGCCGGCCAGCTTGTCCAGCTGATCGCGCGGGCGATGGTGCACCGGAATCTTCAGCGCCTTGGCCTGCTCGGCCAGCGCCTGCACGCGCGCGTTGCGCTGGCCCTGCTCCACCAGCACCTCGCGCACGCGCTCGGCATCGTTGCTCAGCGCACCTTCGACCGGGTTGATCCCGACGATCCAACTCTCACTCATGACTTGCCTTTGGGTTTCGGGGAACGACCGCCGCGCTTCCGTCCACCGGCCGAGGCCGGCGCGGCCTTGCCGCCCTCGCTTCGGCGTCCACCGGACGACTTGCCCGACGCACCCTTGCGCGGTGCACCCTGGCTGCGGGCCTCCGGCGACGACGCACCACGACGCTTGCGCGGCGCAGGCTCGGCCGCGGGCGCCGGCGCGCGGGAACGCGGCGGCGGATTATCGCTTGCCGGCGCGGCCACGGGCAGCTCCGCGTCGCGACGTCCGAACGCACGACCGATCGCCTTTGCCGCGCGGCCGAACATCCCCGGTGCCTTCTCCGCCTTCACTGCCGGCTTGGCCGTCTTGGGCAACGAGTAGCGCTCGCCGCTGGCGGAGTAGTCGTAGGCCTTGGCGGTGCGCGGCGGCGGCACGCCCTTCTTTTTCTGCGGCACCAGCCGGAAGTCGATCTTGCGATCCTCCAGGCTCGCGCGCAGCACCTGCACCCGCACGTGGTCGCCCAGGCGGAACTGCTCGCCGGACTTCTCGCCCTTGAGCAGCTTGCGCAGCGGATCGAAGTGGTAATAGTCGTTCGCCAGCTGGCTGATGTGCACCAGGCCCGACACCTTCGAGTCGTCCAGCTCCACGAACAGGCCGAACGAGGTGACTCCGGTCACCACGCCGTCGAACTCGCTGCCCACGTGCTTGCTCATCCACGCGCACTTAAAGCGCTCGTCGACGTCGCGCTCGGCCTCTTCGGCGCGGCGCTCACGCTGCGATGTGTGCACCGCCAGCGAGGCCATCTCGGTCGGTGTGTAGCTGTACTTCTCCGGCTTGCCGCCGGTGAGCGCGTAGCGGATCGCCCGGTGCACCAGCAGATCCGGATAACGGCGGATCGGCGAAGTGAAGTGCGCGTACGCACTCAGCGCCAGGCCGAAGTGGCCGCGGTTGTCCGGCTGGTACGCCGCCATGCTCTGCGCACGCAGCAGCACCGACTGGATCAGCTCGCGCTCGGGGCGCTCGCGCACCATCCGCAGCACCTCCGAGAAATCCGCCGGCGCCACTTCGGCGATCGGCGGCATGCTGAGCTTGAACTCGCGCAGGAACTGCTGCAGATCCTCGTACTTCTCCGCGGGCGGCGGCTCGTGCGCGCGGAACAGCGCGGGGATCTTCTTCTTCTCCAGGAACAGCGCAGCCTGCACATTGGCCGCGATCATGCATTCCTCGATCAGCTTGTGTGCATCGTTGCGCTCGGTGGCGCCCATCGACTCCACTTCGCCACGCTGGTCGAGGCGGAACTTCACCTCCGGCGTCTCGAAATCGATCGCGCCACGACGCTGGCGCTGCTGCGCCATCGCCTTGTACAGCGCGTGCAGGTTCTCCAGCTGCGGCAGCACGGCGGCCACTTCGTCGCGCGCGTCAGGGTCGTTCAGCCCCACCACCTGCCACACCTTGTCGTAGGTGAGGCGCGCGTGCGAGAGCATCACCGCGTCGTAGAACTTCGACTTGGTCACCTCGCCGGACACATCCACCTGCATGTCGCACACCATGCACAGCCGCTCCACCTTCGGGTTGAGCGAGCAGATGCCGTTGGACAGCGACTCGGGAAGCATCGGCACGACGAAACCGGGGAAATAGGTGGAGGTACTGCGCTCCACCGCTTCCTTGTCCAGCGCGCTGCCGACGCGCACGTAGTGCGACACGTCGGCGATCGCCACGATCAGCCGCCAGCCGCCACCGCGACGTGGCTCGGCATAGACCGCGTCGTCGAAATCGCGCGCATCGGCGCCGTCGATGGTGACCAGCGGCAGCTTGCGCAGGTCGACGCGGCCCTCGCGCTCGGCGGCGGTAACCTCCGGCTCCACCTGAGCCGCATCGTGCAGCGCGGCGGCCGGCCATTCGCTGGGCAGGTCGTAGCTGGCGATCGCCATTTCCACCAGCAGCGAGGGCTGCAGGCGCTCGCCGAGCACCGAACGGATCGCGCCCAGCGGACCGCGGTGCTGGGTGGGCGGATCGGTGATTTCCACCACCACGATCTGGCCGTTGCTGGCGCCCAGCTCCTGGCCAGTGGGAATGAGAATGTCCTGGTGCAGGCGGCGGTCGTCCGGCGCCACCACGGTGACGCCGTTCTCCACCACCACGCGCCCCACCAGCCGCGGCGAACGCCGCTGCAGCACTTCGACGATGGCGCCCTGGCGCCGACCGCGGCGGTCGAGTCCGACCACGCTGGCCAGCACGCGATCGCCGTGCATCACGGTGCGCATCTGCTGCGGGGAGAGGTAAAGGTCGTCGCCGCCCTCGTCCGGGCGCAGGAAGCCGTAGCCCTCGACGTTAGCGATCACCACGCCGGGAATCAGGTCGAGCTTCTGTGCTGGCGCGTAGTCACCGCGACGCCCCTGCAGCAGCTGGCCGTCGCGCACCATCGCGCCCAGCCGTTTGCGCATGGCCAGCAGGTCGGTTTCGTCGTCCAGCTTCAACGCCTCGGCGATGCGCGCCTCGCTGAGCCATTCGCCGCGATCCTCCAGCAGGGCGAGGATCGCCTCTCGGCTGGGAATCGGGCGCTCATAGCGCTGGGCCTCGCGCTCGGCGTGCGGGTCGCGGATCGTGCCGGAGCCCTTGCGGGGCGCACCGCCGTTGGAGCGTGGCTTGCGTGCGGCGACCTTGGGCGTTGCCGGGTCCTGCGGGTGCGACGGCGCGTTGCCCTTGCCGGCGCGGTTGGATTTTTTTCTGGTCACTCAGTTGCCTTGTTGAGAGCGCGGTGCACATAGCGCACCGACGCGGGAAAAATTCTGCGGCAGGATAGTTGACAACCCTTGGGGAGGTGCCTACTCTACGCGGCTCGCGCTGACCGAAAGGTCGCGCGAACCACCTGCCCAGGTGGCGGAATTGGTAGACGCACTAGTTTCAGGTACTAGCGGGTAAAACCGTGGAGGTTCGAGTCCTCTCCTGGGCACCAATTGTAGACGAAGCCCGCAGCGATGCGGGCTTCGTCGTTTCTGCGGTTCATGCATGCCGCAGCGGATGAACCACCGATGCCCGCCTCGCCCCACTCCCTCGCCTCGCGCCGCCATTGGGTGTTCGACATGGACGGCACGCTCACCGTGGCCATGCACGACTTCGCCGCGATCCGCCGCGCGCTCGGGATCCGCGACGACGAAGATATCCTGGCGCATATCGCCGCCCTGCCCGACGCCGAGGCCCGCGCCAAGCGCGCCTGGCTGCTGGAGCATGAGCGCGAACTGGCCCTTGCCGCACAACCGGCTGCCGGGTCGGCGGAACTGTTGCGCGGGTTGGTCGCGCGCGGCTGCCGGGTCGGCATCCTCACCCGCAACCTGCACGAGCTGGCGCTGCTGACGCTGGCGGCCATCGGCGTGGCCGACTGCTTCGATCCGGTCGACGTGCTCGGCCGCGAGGATGCCCCGCCGAAACCCGACCCGGCCGGCCTGCACCACCTCGCCTCGCGCTGGGCCGTGTCGCCCGGTGAGCTGGTGATGGTGGGTGACTACGCCTACGACCTGGCGTGCGCCCGCGCCGCCGGTGCGGCCGCCGTACTGGTGAACCTGCCGAGCAACCCCTGGCCCGAGCTCACCGACTGGCACTTCGACGACTGCCTGCGCCTGCACGCGGCCCTGGCCTGAGCCACCCCGCTTTAGCCTGCGTTCGGCGGGCCTTTCAGCTCGACCATGTTGCCTTCGGGGTCGAAGCAGTAGATCGACGGGCCCTCGCCGCGGGCGCCGTAGCGCGAGCCGATGCTGCCCAGCCGTACGTTGTGGGCTTGCAGGTGCGCCAGAATCGCCGCCTCGGCGTAGCCGATCACGCTCAGGCACAGGTGATCCATGTTGCGGCCTTCCTCGTCCGGGGCCCGGCCGCCCAGGCGGCCGAGCTTGCCGTCCACGCTCACCAGGTCGATCAACGAACTGCCGGCGCGCAGCTGCACCAGGCCGATCTCGTCCTGTCGACGCTCCTCGCGACAGCCCAGCACGTCGCAGTAGAAGCGCTGCAGCGCCGCGGGGTCGCGCGCACGCAGCACCACGTGGTCGATCTGTTCCAGTTGGAAGGGCGGCAGGCTCATCGCGGCGCTCCGGGGTGGGAAGCGGGCATGGTAGAGGTCGCGCCATGGTGACGCACCCCGGCCAGGTGCCGCTTGAACCGCCCCCACCGGCTCTGCCGGGTGCCCAGACAGCAGCCCGCCGCCCTGTATAATCGGCCGGGTAAACGCACGATGGGAGAAGCGTTCGGCCCCTCACCGGATCGACCGCTGCCGAAGGCGCAACGCCCGTAATCGCTCAGGCCCAAAAACCATCGCGCGCAAACACTCTGGAGAGACCGGTTGAATCCGGCGCCGAAGGGGCACCAGGTGCGGCAGTGAATCGCCCGCCTCCAAACTCTCAGGCAAAAGGACAGAGGGGCGCCCCGCGTGCGGCACGGCACGTGTATTCCCGGATGCCCCCAGCCATGAGCCAGTCTTCCTCCCCCTCGCTGCGCGAGCTCGAGCACCACGGTGCCTTCATCGAGCGCCACATCGGCCCGAACGACGCCGAGATCACCCACATGCTCGACGTCATCGGCCAGCCCTCGCTGGAAGCGATGACCGACGCGATCGTGCCCGCCTCGATCAAGTCGCCCGCGCCGCTGGCCCTGCCCGCCCCGGTTACCGAGGTGGAGGCGCTGGCGAAGATCCGCGCGATCGCCTCGAAGAACACCGTGTTCAAGAGCTTCATCGGCCAGGGCTATTACGGGACGCACACACCGAACGTCATCTTGCGCAACATCCTGGAGAACCCCGCCTGGTACACCGCCTACACGCCGTACCAGGCGGAGATCTCGCAGGGCCGCATGGAGGCGCTGATCAATTTCCAGACGATGTGCGCCGACCTCACCGGCATGGACATCGCCAACGCTTCGCTGCTGGATGAGGCCACCGCCGCGGCCGAGGCGATGACCCTGGCCAAGCGCTCGTGCAAGTCCAAGAGCAACCTGTTCTTCGTGTCCCGCGGCGTGCATCCGCAGACGCTGGAAGTGCTGCATACCCGCGCCGAGGCGATGGGTATCGATCTGCGGATCGGTGACGACGCCGAGGCCGCCACCGTCGACAGCTTCGGTGTGCTGCTGCAGTACCCGGACACGTTCGGCCAGATCCACGACTACGCCGCCGTCGCCGCCGCCGTGCACGCCCGCGGCGGCCTGGTGGCGGTGTCCACCGACCTGCTCGCGCTCACCCTGCTCAAGGCACCGGGGGAATGGGGCGCGGACATCGTGATCGGCAACAGCCAGCGCTTCGGCGTGCCGTTCGGTTTCGGTGGCCCGCACGCCGCGTTCATGGCCTGCCGCGACGCGTTCAAGCGTTCGATGCCGGGCCGACTGATCGGCGTGTCGGTGGATGCCGAGGGCAAGCCCGCCTACCGCCTCACCCTGCAGACCCGCGAGCAGCACATCCGCCGCGAGAAGGCCACCTCGAACATCTGTACCGCGCAGGTGCTGCTGGCGGTGATGGCCTCGATGTACGCCGTCTACCATGGCCCGGACGGCCTCAAGCGCATCGCCCGCCGTACGCACCGGCTCACCGCGATCCTCGCCGCCGCGCTGCGCAACGCCGGCGTCGAGGTGGGCCAGCACTTCTTCGACACGCTGCACATCACCGGGGTGGATGCCGACGCCGTGCACGCACGAGCCGAAGCGCTGGGCGTCAACCTGCGCCAGATCCACGGCACCGCCATCGGCATCAGCCTGGACGAGACCACTACCCGCGCCGACGTGATCGCGCTGGCCGGCCTGTTCGGCGCCGAGATCGACGACCTCGATGCCCTTGATGCCGCCACCGCCGACGCGCTGCTGCCCGCGCTGGTGCGCAGCAGCGACTTCCTCACCCACCCGGTGTTCAACACCCACCACAGCGAGCATGAGCTGCTGCGCTACATGCGCATGCTGGCCGACAAGGACTTGGCGATGGATCGCACGATGATCCCGCTCGGCTCGTGCACCATGAAGCTCAACGCCACCGCCGAGATGATCCCGGTGACCTGGCCGGAGTTCGGCAACATCCATCCGCTGGCGCCGGCCGAACAGGCCGAGGGCTACAAGGAGTTGATCGACGGGCTGGAAGCGATGCTGGTGGAGTGCACCGGCTACGACGCGGTGAGCCTGCAGCCGAACTCCGGCGCGCAGGGCGAGTATGCGGGCCTGCTGGCGATCCGTGCCTACCACCGCTCGCGCGGCGAGGGCCATCGCGACATCTGCCTGATCCCCGAGTCCGCCCATGGCACCAACCCGGCCAGCGCGCAGATGTGCGGCATGCATGTGGTGGTCACCGCTTGCGACGCCAACGGCAACGTCGACGTCGCCGACCTGCGCGCCAAGGCCGAGAAGTACTCCAGCCGCCTGGCCGCGCTGATGGTCACCTACCCGTCCACGCACGGCGTGTTCGAGGAGGAGATCGTGCAGATCTGCGAAGTCATCCACGCGCACGGCGGCCAGGTGTACACCGACGGCGCCAACATGAACGCGCTGGTCGGCGTGGCCAAGCCCGGCAAGTGGGGCTCGGACGTGAGCCACCTCAACCTGCACAAGACCTTCTGCATCCCGCACGGCGGCGGCGGCCCGGGCGTCGGCCCGTGCGCAGTGAAGTCGCATCTGGCGCCGTTCCTGCCCAAGACGTTCGGCGGCGAAGGCGATGTGGGCATGGTCTCGGCCGCCAGCTTCGGCTCGGCCAGCATCCTGCCGATCAGCTGGATGTATATCGCGATGATGGGCGCCGAAGGCCTGCGCCGTGCCACCCAGGTGGCCCTGCTCAACGCCAACTACGTCGCCAAGCGACTGGCCCCGCACTACAAGACGCTGTACACCGGCCGCAACGGCCTGGTGGCGCACGAGTGCATCCTGGATCTGCGCCCGCTCAAGGACGCCACCGGCATCGGCGCCGAAGACGTGGCCAAGCGGCTGATCGACTTCGGCTTCCACGCGCCCACGCTGAGCTTCCCGGTGGCCGGCACGCTGATGGTCGAGCCCACCGAGAGCGAGAGCCAGTACGAGCTGGACCGCTTCATCGACGCGATGATCCAGATCCGCGACGAGATCCGCGCGATCGAGGAAGGCAAGCTCGACCGCGAGGACAACCCGCTCAAGCACGCCCCGCACACCGCCGCGATGGTCTCCGGCAGCGAGTGGACCCACGCCTACCCGCGTGAGCTGGCGGCCTTCCCGCTGCCCAGCCTCAAGTTGCAGAAGTACTGGCCGCCGGTGGCGCGCGTGGACAACGTCTACGGCGACAAGAACATCATGTGCGCGTGCATCCCGGTCGAGGCCTTCAAGGGCGAGATCGAGGCGTTCAGCGAACCCAACGTGATGTAATCCGGCGCGCCAAGTGCATCCAGGAAAAGCCCCGCTCCGGCGGGGCTTTTTCTTGCCACCGCTCAGAACGGCAAGGTCGCCGGTGTGCTCAGGCAGCGCCGCTCGAACTCGTCCGGCGGCATCGGCAGCGACAGGTAGTAGCCCTGCACCTGGTCGCAGCCCAGCGTGCGCAGCAGCTCGGCCTGCATCGCGGTTTCCACGCCTTCGGCCACCACCTCCATCGCCAGCGTGTGAGCCAGCTCGATGATCGCGGCGATGATCGCGCGGGCCTCGGTGCCGCCCTCGTCCAGCGCCTGGATGAAGAAGCGGTCGATCTTCAGCTGGCGCACCTGGAATTTCTGCAGGTAGGCCAGGCTGGAATAGCCGGTGCCGAAATCGTCGATGGCGAACTCGAAACCGCGGGCACGAAAGTTCTGCAGCATCAGCGTGGTGCGCTCGGCGTTCTCCATCGCCATGCTCTCGGTCACCTCGAACATGAGGCACGATGGATCGCTGCCGGCCTCGGCGACGATCCGCGCGGCGGTATCGACCAGGCCGGGCTGGTTGAGCTGCAGCGGCGACAGGTTGATCGCGATGCGTATCGGCGGCAGCCCACGCTTGCGCCACACCTCGAGCTGCCGGCAGGCCTCGCGGATCACCCATTCGCCGATGCGGCCGATCTGGCCGCTGCGCTCGGCCACCGCGATGAACTCCATCGGCGGCACCGCGCCCAGCTCCGGATGCATCCAGCGCGCGAGCGCTTCGGCACCGACGATCGCGCCGGTGCGGCTGTCGTACTTGGATTGAAAATGCAGCGACAGGCTGCCGTCCTCGATCGCGGTGAGCAGGCCGCGCTGGATCGTCAGTGCCCGCTCGGCGCGCTGGCGCATGCTGGTGTCGTAGATGCTGTAGCCGTTGCGGCCGCACTGCTTGGCTGCGTACATGGCGACGTCGGCGTGCGCAATCAGCGCCTCCACGTCCTCGCCGTCCTGCGGGAAATGCGCCACGCCGATGCTGGGTGTCACGCACAGCGAGGTGCCTTCGATCACGAACGGATCCTGCATCACCTGCAGCACGCGCTCGACGATGCCGTGCGCCGAGTCCGGCATGCGCATGCGCTCGAGCACCGCCACGAACTCATCGCCGCCGATGCGCGCGACGCTGTCGTAGCGCAACTGCCCGGTGAGGCGTTCGGCCACCGCGCACAGCAGCCGGTCGCCAGCGCCGTGGCCGAGCGAATCGTTGATGTTCTTGAAGCCGTCCAGATCGATGTACAGCACCGCCACGTGCCCGCTCCCTGCCCGGGCACCCACTAGCGCGTGTTTCAGCCGTTCCACCAGGGTCACCCGGTTGGGCAGGCCGGTAAGCGCGTCATGCGTGGCCAGATAGCGCAGGCGGTCGTTGAGGTCATCCAGCGAGCCGGCCAGACGGCGTGTGCGCCGATAAAGCCGGGTCACCCATTCGGACAGCCCGATCGACGCCGCCATCGACACCAGCGCGACCATGCCGATCATCATGCCGACCCACACCACGGCAGCCGAATCGGCCTCGTCGCCGCCGGGGAAACGCGCCCCGGACACGCGCATCGCCACGTGCAGCGCCGCGCCCAGCACCACGGCGATCGCCACCGCCACCGGAATGCGTCGACTGAGCGCGCGGTTGTGGCGTGCCCGGAAGACGTGCACCAGGCGCAGCGCGCCGGCACCGATGACGCTGGCGAGGCCGTACCAGGCCCACATCGCCTTCACCTGGCCCACGCGCACCGACGGCAGATGCAGCGAGGCGACCATCAACAGATGCATCGGCAGCACGCAGGCGCCCGCAGCCAGGCCACCGAGCAACAGCCGCCGCGGCGAGAGCGTGGCGACGTTGGTCACCACCAGCACCACCCCGGCCAGCAGCATCGCCACCAGGCCTGATGCGATGCACAGCAGCGGATCGAGCCCGTCGCGCAACTGCGGCACACGCGCCAGCACGCCCACGAAGTGCTGCGACCAGATGCCCAGCCCCACCATCCAGATGCCCACCACATACCAGCTGACGCGCTGCCACCGTTCGCGCGAGGCGGCCAGCCGCGGCGCAATGTCAAACGCCTGGTACACCGTCGTCGCTGCGATCAGCGGTGCGACGAACGCCAGCACAACGTGGAAGCTACCGATCATGCGCGCCGCGTAGGCCAGGGGGTGGGTATCGCAAGCATAGCGGCAACCGACCACCCGGCTTGAGATGCCGCCAACTCTCTTGACGATGCCACGGGCGGCTTTCGTCGCCCCTAAACGCGGTTTCGTCGCCGTGAGCTACCGCCGGCGGCGTGCGCGATTAAGCTCTGCGGCATCCTGTTCACGGCGGCCGCATCATGTTCAAGAGCCTGTCCTTCGTTCTGCGTATCGCCCTGGCGTGGTCGGCCTTGTTCCTGGTCGGCGCGCTGTTCTGGAGCGCGACACCGGGCTATCACGACCAGCACTTCGTGCCGCTGGTGTACTTCATTACCCTGGCTTTCGTGATCACCGGCGCGTTTTCGCACCTGGGCCGGGTGCGACTGATCGCCGGCGAAATCGACTCCAGCGCGCTGGCCAACCGGCAGCGCCGGCAGATCGAGATCCCGTTCGAGGCCGGCGAGGCATTCGACCTGATCGACGCGGCGATCCGCGAACTGCCACGTATCGAGGAGGTGGAGAGCGCCCGCGACAGCCTGCAGGTGCGCGCCAAGATCCGCCGCCCGCAACCCTACGGCCGCCACTGGGTGCAGCGGCTCAACCCGGCCAACTGGCTGGGCAGCCTGCGCAACCAGATCACCGCCACCGTCACCCCGGTCAACGGCACCGGCAGCGTCACGCTGCTGTGCGAGCCGGAGGCGGCCGCGTGGAGCGACTGGTTCCGCGTCGACGACGGCACCAACCTGGAAAACGCCGAGGCGGTCACCCGCGCCATCGCCCGGCGGGTTGCCGAGTACCGCCGCAACGAGCAGCGCGCCGCCGCGCAGACCGCCACCGAGAAGGAGCTCACCGTGGCCCGGCTCAACCTGCTGCACGCCCAGGTGGAGCCGCACTTCCTCTACAACACGCTGGCCAGCGCGCAGCTGCTCACCCGCAGCGAGCCGGCCCAGGCCGACCGCATGCTCGGTCATCTCATCCAGTACCTGCGCCACTCGCTGCCCAGCGCGGACGAGTCGCTGTCCACCCTTGGCGACGAGCTGGAGCGCACCCGCGCCTACCTGGAGATCATCCGCATTCGCATGGGGCCGCGGCTGGCGATGGAGGTGGACGTGCCCGACGCGCTGCGCACCATCGCGCTGCCGCCGATGATGCTGCAGACCCTGGTGGAGAACGCGATCAAGCACGGTCTGGAACCCAAGCCCGGCGGCGGCACCGTGTGGATCTTCGCCCGCCGCGACGAGGACCGTGTGATGGTCACCGTGGCGGACAACGGCCAGGGCTTCGGCGTAGCCACCGGCGGCACCGGCATCGGCCTGAAGAACGTGCGCGAGCGCCTGCGCCTGCTCTACGGCGAGCGCGCCTCACTGGCGGTGGTGGCCAACGTGCCCGACGGCGTCGCCGCCACGATCACCGTGCCAGCCGTGCCGGCCGTGGCACCGGCCAACGCGCCGAAGGCGACGCCATGATCCGCGCCGTCGTTGCCGAAGACGAACCGCTGCTGCGCGACGAACTGGTGCGCCTGCTGCGCCAGGCGTGGCCGGAGCTGCGCATCGTTGCCGATTGCGAGGACGGCGCCAGCGCGCTGGAGGCGATCGCCGAGCAGCAGCCGGAGGTCGCCTTCCTCGACATCCGCATGCCCGGCCTTACCGGCATGGACGTCGCCGCGGCCGCCGCCAGCAGCAGCCCCGGCACGCAGATCGTGTTCACCACCGCCTACCACCAGTACGCCATCGACGCGTTCGAGCGCGGCGCCATCGACTACCTGCTCAAGCCGGTGACGCCCGAGCGCCTCGCCGCCACCGTGCAGCGCATCCAGTCGCGACTGGCCAGTGGCCGCCTGCCGGCCGATCTCGGCCAGTTGCTGCGCGATCTCGCGCAGGGTGCGGCCACCACACTCAAGGCCCCTCCATTGACCTGGATTACCGCCAGCACCGGCCGCGAGACGCGACTGATCATGGTCGACGACGTCGCCTACTTCCGCGCCGACAACAAGTACACCGTGGCGATGACCGCCGAGGGCGAAGCCCTGCTGCGCACGCCGCTGCGCGAGTTGCTCGAAGTGCTCGATGCCCAGGCGTTCCGGCAGATCCACCGCTCCACCATCGTCAACCTCAAGGCCGTCGCCTCGATCGTGCGCGACGACACCGGCCGCGGCCTGCTGCGGCTGAAGAACCGCCCCGAAACCCTCACCGTCAGCCAGCCCTTCATGGTGCTGTTCCGGACCATGTGAGCGCCCGTTCGCGAGGACACCGCCATGTACACGATCTACCGCCTGGTCGCCCTGTTCGCCTTCGTCGCCAGCATGCTTGGCTGCGATCACCCGCACCGCAGCTTCACCCAGCGCACCACCGCCAATGGAGTGGATGTGCTCGACAGCCACGTGGAGGTCCTCGTCGGCCGAACCCACTTCGACTGCCGCGCCGCCCAGGGCGGTCACTGCCACTACACGGTGTTTGCCGAGGCGTGCAACGGCCAGGAGGCGTGCCGCCAGCCGCCGCTGAAACAGCTGACGGTCGACGCCGGCGCCGAGCAGGACGTCACCGGCCTGCCGGCCACCGCGCAGGTCTGCGTGCGCACCGACACCACCGCGGTAGACGCACGCTGCCAGCCGCTGTCGCCGGCGTCCTGAGCTGGGCGAACCTGCGCGGGCGCGCGCCTATACTTCGCGCTCCGTCCTGCGAACCGTTGCCATGCCGCCGCGCCTCGCCATCGCCCTGGGTGCCCTGCTGGCGCTGACAACCACCGTCGCCAGGGCCGACGACCCTAGCTGGGCCCGCACCTCGGTCACCTACGACGGCGCCGCCATCGGCAACCTGCACGGCGGCGTGGCGCGTTCATCCACCTACGTCGGCAATCTGCACCTGCGCAGCCTGCTGGATCTCGAGCGCGCGGCTGGCTGGGCCGGCACCCGCGTTTACGTCGATGCGCTGTGGATCCACGGCGGCCAGCCCGATGCGTTCGTCGGCGACGCCATGGGCGTCAACAACCTCAGCGCGCCGCCAAACCTGCAGCTCGAAGAGGCCTGGATCGAGCACAACCTCGCCCGCGCGAACGTCTCGGTGTTGGCCGGGCTGTACGACGTCAACAGCGAGTTCGACCGCACGCAGTCCGGCGGGCTGTTTCTCAACAGCGCGTTTGGCATCGGGCCGGAGTTCGCGCAGACCGGGGTCGACGGGCCGTCGATCTTTCCGCGCACGGCGCTGGGCGCACGGGTCGCCTACAAGCCCGTCGAGGGCGTGGTGCTGCGCGCGACCGCGCTCGATGGCGTGCCGTTGATCCGCGATGGCGACCGGCTGCGCGCATTCCAGCGCGGCGATGGCCGTCTATACGTCGCCGAGCTCGCCCTGCTCGACCGCCCCGGCGCGCGCCCGCCCGGCGATGCGCGACTGCGCATCGGACGCAACGCCATGCTGCCGATGTACGCCGGCAAGCTCGCCATCGGCGCGTGGCACTACACCGCTACTTTCGATCGGCTCGCGCCCGGCTCCAGTACGGCGCAGCAGCACGGCGCCACCGGCTACTACGCAGTGGCGGATGGCACCGTCGCGCGCGACCCGCACGACAGCCGCCGCAGCCTCTCGCTGTTCGCGCAGATCGGCGCGGGCGATCCGGCGGTCGCACGCTTCGGCCGCTACCTTGGCGCCGGCGCCGTGCTGGCCGGCCCGTTCGCGCAGCGCCCCCAGGACGAACTGGGTTTGGCCATCGCCATAGCACGCAACGGCCGGCCCTATCGACAGCAACAGGCACCGCAGCCGACCACCGCCACCGAGCGCTCCATCGAGCTGAGCTACCTCGCCCAAGCCACCGACTGGCTCGCCGTGCAGCCCGACCTGCAATACGTGACCCACCCCAACACCGACCCCACCGCGCGCAACGCGCTGGTGTTCACCCTGCGCTTCGAACTATCCACCGACCTGTAACCCCAAGACCTCCCGTAGGAGCCCGCTCGCGGGCGATGCCTTTCGTTTGATGCGACATCAGACCCAGAAGCATCGCCCGCAAGCGGGCTCCTACAGGAGATGAGCGGTGTGGTGGTGACTGCCGCACGGCACCCCGGATTTGGACTGTCCGGATACCGGCCGACGGTGCACCCCGCCTTTGTGTAGGAGCCCGCTCGCGGGCGATGCCTTTCGCTTGATGTGGAATCAGAGC
>NZ_JBQCCF010000011.1:0-23230 GCF_051962475.1 Dyella sp. | reverse complement strand
CCCCACCCCGTCGGCCCCCCCCGGGGGGTGTGCCTTGTCCTCCTACCCCGCGTCCCCGCCAACGCCCGCCCCCGGGCGGGGCCTCCACCACGGCCGCATGAATCATGCGAGCACTTGCTCACGCCCCGCTGGGAGCCGACGTTCGCGGTGGCTCTGTTTCGGCGACCGGAACCTGCAGGAGCCCGCTTGCGGGCGACGCTCTTCGCCCTGAGTCGGGATCGAAGCGAAAGGCGTCGCCCGCGAGCGGGCTCCTACACGGCGGCTTGCAGCACGGCGAGCACGTCGGCTTCGTTCACTCCCGCGACGATCTCCGCCCGGCCGATGCCGCGCCACAGGATCAGGCGCAGCGTGCCGGCAGTGTTCTTCTTGTCCAGCCGCATCAGGGTGAGCAGTTGCTGCGGGTCCATGCCGGGCGGCACGTCGGTGGGCAGGCCGAGCGTGTCGAGCAGGCGCTGCAGGCGCAGGGTGTCGTCGTCCAGCGTGCTCATGCCGAGCTGCTGCGAGAGCTGCGCGGCCAGCACCATGCCCACCGCCACCGCCTCGCCGTGCAGCAGCGTGGTGTAGCGCCCGGCGGTCTCCAGGGCGTGGCCGAAGGTGTGGCCGAGGTTGAGCAGGGTGCGCTCGCCCTGTTCGGTTTCGTCACGGGCGACCACGCCGGCCTTGTAGGCGACCTTGCGTGCGATCGCTTCGGCCATCACGTCCTGATCGCGCGCGGCCAGCGCATCGGCATGCGCCTCCAGCCAGGCGAAGAACTCCGCATCGCCGATCGCTGCGCCCTTCACCACCTCGGCCAAGCCGGCGCGAAACTCGCGCTCGGGCAGGGTGGCGAGCGTATCGATATCGGCAAACACGCCGCGCGGCTGGTGGAACGCTCCGACCAGATTCTTGCCGGCCGGCAGGTTCACGCCGGTCTTGCCGCCGACCGAGGAGTCGACCATCGCCAGCAGCGTGGTCGGCAACTGGATGAAGTCGATGCCGCGCATCCAGCACGCGGCGGTGAAACCGGCCAGGTCGCCGACCACGCCGCCGCCCAGCGCGATGACGCAGGCGTCGCGGGTGGCGCCGAGCTTCGCCAGCGCGGCCAGCGCACGCCCGACGTTGTCGAAGCTCTTGTGCGCCTCGCCGTCGTCGATCAGGAACGTGTCCCACTGCAGGCCGTCCATTCCCTTCGCCACACGTTCGAGATACAGCGGCGCCACCGTAGTGTTGCTGATCACCAGCGCGTGGCGGCCGCGAATCGCCCCGCGCCACAGCGCGCTGTCGTCCAGCAGGCCGTGGCCGATGTGCACGTGGTAGCTGCGTGCGCCGAGGGTGACGTCGATGGTGTGCGTAGCGGGGGCGTTCATGCGGCCTGTGTGCGGTTCCAGTGGGTGTCGATCAGGGCGATGCAGCGCTCGGTGGCGGTGGCGACGTTCTCGTGCTCGCCATGGACGATGAGGTCGGCCACGTCTCGGTACAGCGGCGCGCGGATCTCGCGCATCGCCTCGAGCTTGCCGCGGCGGTCTTCGCCGGCCAGCAGCGGGCGCTTGGTGTCGCGGGCCAGGCGTTCGAGTTGCTGCTCAATACTCGCTTCCAGCCACATCACGTAGCCGCGCTCGGCCAGCCGCTGGCGGTTGAGCGGATCGAGTACGGCGCCGCCGCCGGTGGCCAGCAGCACGCCGTCGCGGCGGCTGCATTCGTCCAGCAACTGGCTCTCGCGCTGGCGGAATCCGACCTCGCCCTCGATCTCGAACACCGTGCTCACCGGCACGCCGCAGTGCTGCTCGATCTCCTGGTCGAGATCGACGAACGGCAGGCCATAATGCGCAGCCAGGCGGCGACCGATCGAGGTCTTGCCGGCGCCGGTAGGGCCGACGATGAACAGGTTGCGCGACGGATTCATGCACGAATGCTAGCAGGGCACACCACGCCGACGACGGGGATCACCACGCCATGAGTGAATGCGTCCTGCTGGCCGGTTGCGGCGATCTGGGCGAGCGCGTGGGGCGCCGGTTGCTCGCGCGGGGCGATACGGTGTTCGCGCTGCGCCGCCACCCGCCAGCGCACTCGGTCGACGGCATCACCTGGCTGGCCGGCGACATGACGCAGGCCGACCGCCTGCCATCGTTGCCGCAGGGGATCACCCAGCTGGTGCATCTGCCCACGCCGGGCGCTCGTGACACGGTAGCGTACCGCGCGGTGTTCATCGACGGCCTGCGTCACGTGATCACGGCGCTGGATGCGGCGTCGCTGAAACGGGTGCTGTTTGTGTCATCCACGGCCGTGTACGGCGAAGCCGATGGCGCCTGGGTGGATGAGGACACGCTGCCCGATCCGCCCGGTTTCAATGGTGCCGTGCTGTGGGAAGCCGAGCGCTGGCTCGCCGCGCAGCCGTTCGCCGGCATCGCACTGCGGCTGGCCGGCCTGTACGGCCCGAGGCGGCTGCAACTGATCGAGCGCCTGCGCGCTGGCGCCGCGTCGGCGCCGCGCGCGCAGACGCACTGGTCCAACCGCATCCACGTCGAGGACGCCGCCGCGGCCATCGTCCACCTGCTGGCGCTGAGCGATCCGCAGGCGCTGTACATCGGCGTGGACGACACTCCGCTGCCGATCGACGTGCTCTACGACCATCTCGCGGCGCTCGTCGGCGCGCCCCGGCCCGCGGAAGGGCCAGCGCCGGCGGGCATCGGCAGCAAGCGACTTAGCAACACGCGCCTGCGCGCCAGCGGCTGGGCGCCCCGATGGCCGGACGCGCGCGACGGCTACGCCGCGCTGCTGGCGGGTGAGCCGGGCGCGGCCTGATCGCCGCAGCGCCGTGATGTCCGGGCCATGTCGCGCTGCGGCGTGCCGCTCCGGCGAGCCGGGCACACACTTCGCCGGACAGGGAGGCGTGCCGCACCGCTCGTTGCGGCGTTGCAGAGGGTCATGCCATGTCAGTCGCCAAGGTCATCGAAATCAGCGCCTCGTCCAGCAAGAGCATCGAGGACGCTGTGCAGCAGGGCTTTACCAAGACGTCCGAGTCGGTGAAGCACATCAAGGGCGGATGGCTCAACGAGATCAAGGTCGTCACCGACCCCAAGGGTAAGATCACCGAGTGGCGCGTGAACATGCGCGTCAGCTTCGTGGTGGAGTGAGCCTGCCGGGCGCGCACGTCGCCCGGCCCGGCATGGCGGCTCAGCCGTGGTTGAGCCCGGTGACGTGGCGCTCGGTGTCGTACTCCACCCAACTGTCGGCCAGCTGCGGCAGCGTGGCCAGCGCGTGGCGGCTGAGCCGTTCGAAGTGGGCGAGAAAGCGCTCCATCGCTTTGGCATCCATCGCCAGCGGCGCATGGCGGGCGATCAGCACCTCCTCCTGCTCGCTGCGCCAGCGGCGCACCACGTCCCAGTTCGGTGCCTGCAGCACGATCAAGGCGTCGAGCTTGCGCCACAGCGGCTGGTACCCGCGCAGCTGCTTGTTGACCCAGCGGCGCCAGGTGCCGTCGGGATCTTCCTTGCGCTCCAGTTCGTTCACCGGTGCGTTCAGCGCGGCAGCCGACTGCGGGCGGATGCCCAGCGCCCAGCCTTCCAGGATGATCAGCTTCGGCGGCCGGGTGACCTTGGGCCAGCGCGACGGCGGCAGCCGCGTGTCGCGACCCTTGTCGAAGCGCGGGTAGGGCACCGGCAGCTTGTCCGACGCCTTGCGCAGGCCGGCGAGCACCGACAGCAGCAGCTCGATCTCGTGCGTGCCCGGCACGCCGCGCGTGCGCAGCAGCGGGTGGACTTCCTTGGCCAGCATCTCGCGCTCCGCGCGGGAGTAGTAGAAGTCGTCCAGCGAGAGCACTTCGGTGGCGATGCCGCGCACTTCGGCCTGCGTCTTGATGACGCGGGCGAGTGTGCTTTTGCCACTGCCCTGCAGGCCGGAAAGGCCCATCAGGTAAGGGCGTCGCGAGCGTGCAATGCGACCGGCGTAGTGGTCGAGCAGATGCACGGCCAGGGCCAGATTCTGCGTGCTAGGATCGTTGTTCATCCGCGCCATGATGACGCGCCCCGGCCACGATTCAAGACCTTATGCTCAAACGCGAGATTCTGGACACCTTCGTGCAACTGCTGGAGGAAGCGAAGGCGGCGGGAGACCGCGAGCCCACTGCGATGAACCTGGCCACGGCGGACGCCGCCGGTCGGGTGAGTTCGCGCATCGTGCTGCTCAAGGGTGTGGACGAGCGGGGTTTCCGCTTCTTCACCAACTACCAGAGCGACAAGGGTGGCCAGCTGGAGGAGCACCCGCAGGTGGCGCTGAACTTCCATTGGAAGGGCGTCCGCGAGGGCGTCCAGGTGCGAGTGGAAGGCGTATCGCGCAAGCTGCTCGCCGAAGAGTCGGACGCCTATTTCGCCACGCGCGCGCGCGGCAGCCAGATCGGCGCATGGGCTTCGCTGCAGTCGCAGACCTTGCCCGATCGCGAGACCTTCGAGCAGCGCGTGGCTCGCTACGAGCAGGAGTTCGAGGGCCACGACGTGCCGCGCCCGCCGCACTGGGGTGGCTTCGTGGTGGAGCCGGACATGGTCGAGTTCTGGTACGGCGCGGAGTTCCGCCTGCACGAACGCGTGCGCTGGAGTCGCCACGGCCAGACCTGGACGCACCGGATGCTATATCCCTGACCCATGCGCCGTCATACCGCCGACCACGTCGCCCAGACCAGCTTCACCGTGCACACGCGCGGGCGTGGTTTCAGCGAAATCACCGATGAGGTTGCCCAGGCCGTCGCCGCCAGCGGTGTGCAGACCGGGCTGGCGAATGTCTTCACCGCGCACACCAGCTGCTCGCTGCTGATCAGCGAGAACGCCGACCCCACGGTACGTGAGGATCTGGAGCGCTGGTTCGCCCGCGCCGTACCGGATGGCGACCCGCTGTTCCGGCACGATGCCGAAGGCCCGGACGACATGCCCGCACATGTGCGCTCGATTCTTACCGGCGTCAGCCTGGCCGTGCCGGTGCATGCCGGGCGCCTCGCGCTGGGCACGTGGCAGGGCCTGTACCTGTGGGAGCACCGCATCGACGCACATCAGCGCAAGGTCACGGTGACGGTGATCGGCGGCGGCTGAGTGCGCGGTTAGCATGGGCGGTTCCCGCTACAGGAATCGCCTCATGACCGACGCCTACCCGCAGCGCATCGTCTGCCTCACCGAAGAACCCACCGAAGTGCTCTACGCGCTGGGCGAAGAGCAACGCATCGTCGGGATTTCCGGCTTCACCGTGCGGCCGCCGCGCGCGCGCAAGGAGAAGCCGAAGGTGTCGGCGTTCACCAGTGCGAAGATCGGCGAGATCCTCGCGCTCAAGCCCGATCTGGCGATCGGCTTTTCCGACATCCAGGCCGACATCGCGCGCGAGCTGATCAAGGCCGGCGTGGAGGTGTGGATCTCCAACCATCGCAGCGTGGACGGCATCCTCGCCTACATCCGCCGGCTCGGTGCGATGGTCGGCGCCTACGACAAGGCCGAGGCCTATGCCCAGCGCGCCGAAGCGCATATCGCCGCCGTGCGCGCCGCGGCCGCCGCGCTGCCGCGGCGGCCGAAGGTGTACTTCGAGGAATGGGACGAGCCGATCATCACCGGCATCCGCTGGGTGGCCGAACTGATCAATCTTGCCGGCGGCGACGACATCTTTCCCGAGCTGGCGCGCGAGCCGCTGGCCAAGCAGCGGATCCTGCCCGACGGCGCGCCGGTGATCGCTCACGCGCCGGACATCATCCTCGGTTCGTGGTGCGGCAAGCGCTTTCGCCCGGAGAAGGTCGCCGCGCGGCAGGGCTGGGATGCGATCCCCGCGGTGCGCGACGGCGAGCTGCATGAAATCAAGTCGCCGATCATCCTGCAGCCCGGTCCCGCCGCCTTGTTCGACGGCCTCGACGCGATGCACCAGGTGATTGCGCGCTGGGCCCTGCGGGCCTGAACCGCAGGCATCGCGCGGATTGACTCTTAAATGAGAATGCTTATCATCCGATGCGTAACCCATTGCGGAGAAAAGCCTCATGAACCGTCCACTGGTGATGACGAGCGCGCAAGCCAGCGCCCGGCCAGCCGGCACCTTGACCCTTGGCGCCGCACCGGAACGTCGCACCCGCACGCTCTCCAGCGACGAGTTGCTGGCCGGAGGCCGCGAGCTGGTGATCCGCCACCACGGCGGTGAATACGTGCTGCGGCTGACCCGGAACGACAAGCTGATCCTCACCAAGTAAGCCGCTCCTTGCGGCGGCTGCTTCCTGTTTCTGGCCTATCGCCAGCGTCGTCCACGACGATCAGCCGGGCCTCCCTGCGGAGGGTTGTATGACACGTTGGCTGATGGCGTGCCGGTCGCCGTGGGCGTCGAACCTCGGCGCCGAACTGCGCTGGAAGACTCCCGATCGGCGGCGCTTCGCTGCCGCACTTGCCGACCTCGGCCCGGTGCTCTGCCTGTGGACGGACCGCCCCGGCGGCGCTCCCGATGGCGCTCCGGACCTGCCCACGCTGGCGCAGCCGTCCTGGTTGTGCCACGCCTGTGCGGTGACCCGAGAGGGCCCGCGCGAATCGCTGACCGTCTGCGATGAAGCGGGCGTTGCGCGCGTGCGCCTGCATCTGCTGCCGGACACCGATTACCTGGCGTGGGATGCGCTGGTTACTGCCGCGCGTGACGTGCCCGCTGCACCGGGCGTGCCGTCCGGACGCGTCGATCGGGCGCGCCGGCTGCGCTTCGTCATCCAGCGGCTCGGCCCATGCGAACTGCTGTGCGTGCGCGAGCCCGGCACGGCCAGTGCGCTGAGCTGGCGCACCGCGCAGCAGCTGGCGCAGGCCGAGGGGGCGCGCCTGGGCAGATAAAAAGCGGGCGTCCGCGCCCTGTCCGGCTGTCCGTGCCGGTGTCCGCGGACACTGTCCGCACTCGCGGGCCAATGGCGCCAGCCCAGCTGTGGCGCGGGATGGCGCGCTTCGCGGCGGCTGGCACGGCGTTTGCTGAAGGGTCTACGTGGCTGCACCTGTCCGCAGCCGTGGGGACCGCAATGATCCGTGACACCTCCGCCCAAGACCGCATGGTCGAGGTCAAATCCAACCGCAAGCGCCGCTTTGCGCTGATTGGCGCGGGCGTCGCCGTCGTCGCCGGCCTGGCAATCGCGATGCCGGGCGCCATGCGGCTGTTTTCCGCCGACGCCTCGGTGAGCGCTTCGCGGCTGGCGTTCGCCACCGTCAGTCGAGGGCCGTTCGTGCGCGACATCGCCGCCGAGGGCAAGGTGGTGGCGGCCGTCAGCCCCACCCTGTATGCCACCTCCGGCGGCGCGGTGACGCTGAAGGTGCATGCTGGCGACACGGTCAAACAGGGCCAGGTGCTGGCCACCATCGTCAGCCCCGAACTTACCAACAAGCTGGCGCAGGAGCAGTCCAACGCCGACGCGATGGAAGTGGAATACAAGCGGGCGCAGATCGATGCGCAGAAAAAGCGCGCCGAGCTGCAGCAGGCGTTCGACAACGCGCAGATCGACGCGCAGGCCGCGCACCGCACGCTCGAGCGCAACACGGCGGCTTTCGCCAAGGGTGCGGTGTCCAAGACCGACGTCGACACCGCCAACGACACCCTGCAGAAGGCCGAGATCGCCGAGCGCCACGCCAAGGCGAACCTGGGCATGGACAACGACAGCCTCAACTTCGACATCCAGGCCAAGAAGCTCGCCCACGAGCGCCAGGCGCTGCTGGTGAAGGATCTGCAACGCCAGGTGGATGACCTCAACGTGAAGTCGCCGGTGGATGGCCAGGTCGGCCAGTTGTTCATCGCCGAGCGCGCCACCGTGGCCAAGGACGCCCAGCTGCTCAGCGTGATCGACCTCAGCGCACTGCAGGTGGAAATGCAGGTGCCGGAAAGCTTTGCGCGCGACCTCGCCATCGGCATGCCCGGCGAGATCAGCGGCAACGGCACCACCTGGCACGGCAAGGTCAGCGCGATCTCGCCGGAGGTGGTCAACGGCGAAGTGGCCGCGCGTCTGGCCTTCGACGGCGCCACGCCCAAGCAGCTGCGCCAGAGCCAGCGCCTGTCGGTGCGCGTGCTGCTGGACAAGCGCGACAACGTGCTCACCGTGCAGCGCGGCTCGTTCGTGGATGAATCCGGCGGCAACTACGCCTACGTGGTGCGCGACGGCATCGCCACCAAGACGCCGATCCGCGTGGGCGCCAGCAGTATCGACAAGGTGGAGATCCTCGACGGCCTGAAGGAAGGCGACAAGATCGTGATCTCCGGCACCGACAGCTTCAAGAGCGCGCCGCGCGTCGCCATCAGCAGTTGAAGAACACGGGGGACGGGGAGCCTGCGCTCGAAAGTGCAGCCATCGCAACGGTGCCGTGACCGTTGCAAGGCCTCATCGGACGGTGCTCTCCCCACATCGATGCTCCCCGTCCCCCGTCCCTTTGCACACCGTTCCACCACCACCGAGGAAGGAAACACCATGCTCAAGATGACCCACCTGTCCAAGGTCTACCGCACCGAAGTGGTGGAGACCTACGCGCTGCGCGATTTCAACATCGACGTGAAGGAAGGCGAGTTCGTGGCCGTTACCGGCCCGTCCGGCTCGGGCAAGACCACCTTCCTCACCATCGCCGGCCTGCTGGAAACCTTCACCGGCGGCACCTATCACCTGGACAACATCGAGGTGAGCCAGCTCGACGACAACGCCCGCTCGAAGATCCGCAACGAGAAGATCGGCTTCATCTTCCAGGCGTTCAACCTGATTCCCGACCTCAACGTGTTCGACAACGTCGAAGTGCCGCTGCGCTACCGCGGCATGAAGGCTGCCGAGCGCAAGGAACGCATCATGGGCGCGCTCGAGCGCGTGGGCCTGGCCTCGCGCGCCAAGCATTACCCGGCCGAGCTCTCCGGCGGTCAGCAGCAGCGCGTGGCGATCGCCCGTGCGCTGGCCGGCAGCCCGCGCCTGCTGCTGGCGGACGAACCGACCGGCAACCTGGACACCCAGATGGCCCGCGGCGTGATGGAACTCCTGGAGGAGATTCACCGCGAGGGCGCCACCATCGTGATGGTGACGCACGACCCGGAACTGGCCGCGCGCGCCCAGCGCAACGTGCACATCATCGACGGCCAGGTGGTCGATCTGGCCGAAGATCCGCGCTTCCACGCGCACGTCACCGAGGCCAGGCAGGGCCAGGGCCTGGGCTGAGCCGACGCGACGGCTCAGCCGCCGCGCCCGATGAATCGCCGGAGCGGGCAGAGGAACTGCCGCGCTGAGCCGGTCGTGGATGACGTTCTTCCGAGGATCGCCGCATGTTTTCCTACTACCTTGACCTTGCCACGCGAAGCCTCAAGCGCAGCCGCGGGCTGACCGTGCTGATGGTGCTTGCGATCGGCTTCGGCGTGGCCGCGTCGATGACCACCTTTGCGGTTTTCCGCGCGGTGTCGGGCGACCCGATCCCGTGGAAGTCGTCCAAGCTGTTCGTGCCGCAGATCGACATGTGGGGCCCCAAGGCCCACGGCAACGACAACAGCGAGCCACCGGACGCGATGGACTACACCGACGCGATGGCGCTGATGCGGGCGCATCGCGCCAAGTACCAGTCGGCGCTGTACCAGATCTCGCCCTCGGTGGTGCCGGCCGATGCCAGCAAGCATCCGATCAACGTCAGCGGCCACGCCGTCTACAGCGAGTTCTTCCCAATGGTCGAGCCGCCGTTCAAGTACGGCAGCGGCTGGACCGCACAGGACGACACGCAGCGTGCCGCGGTGGCGGTGATCAGCAACAAGCTCAACGAGAAGCTGTTCGGTGGCGAGAACAGCCTGGGCCGCACGATCAACATCGAGGGCAAGGACTACCGCGTGGTCGGCGTGCTCGGCGACTGGAACCCGCAGCCGCGCTTCTACGACATCGTCAACACCGGCGGCTTTTCCAGCGGCACCGAAGACGTGTTCATCCCGTTCGAGCGGGCCATCGCGGTGGGCATGCCTAACGACGGCAACACCAACTGCAACGAGATTCCAGCCGAATCGGGCTTTGTCGGGCTGCAGCGCTCCTCCTGCATCTGGATGGCCTTCCTGGTGCAGCTGGACGACGCGGCGGCGGTGCAGGCCTATCGCGAGTACCTCGACGGTTACGCCAAGGATCAGCAGCTCGCCGGCCGCTTTGGCTGGGCGCCGAACAACCGCCTGCGCAACATTCCCGACTGGCTCGACTCGCAGCACGTGGTGCCCAGCGACACCAAGGTGTCGTTGCTGGTAGCGCTCGGCCTGCTGGTGGTTTGCCTGGTCAACACGGCGGGCCTGTTGCTGGCCAAGTTCCTGCGCCGCAGCAGCGAGATCGGCGTGCGCCGCGCCCTGGGCGCGAAGCGCAGCGCGATCTACGCACAGTTCCTCACCGAGGCAGGCATCGTCGGCGCGGCCGGCGGCGTGCTCGGCCTGCTGCTCACCGGCGTGGGCGTGGCCAGCGTCAGCTGGGTGCTACCGAAGGACATCGCCGCGCTGGCGCGGATCGACCTGTCGCTGCTGGCGCTGACCCTGCTGGTGGCCGTGGTGGCCACCGTGCTGGCCGGGCTCTACCCCACGTTCCGTGCCTCGCGCGTGCAGCCGGCGTGGCAGCTGAAGTCCAACTGAGGATCACTCCATGAAGCTCCATCCCATGATCGCGGCCCTGCGCCGACACAAGGCGGGCGTGGTGCTGATCGCCCTGCAGATCGCGCTCACCCTGGCCATCGTCTGCAACGCGGTGTTCATCATCGGCGAGCGCGTGGCGCGGGTGAACCGGCCCACCGGACTGGACGAGAACAACCTGTTCCTGGTCACCCAGCAGTGGGTCGGTGCGCCCAGCGGCGACGATCCGGCCAGCGTCGACAAGCTCGACAACATGCAGCAGACCGACCTGGCCGCGCTGCGTGCGATGCCCGACGTGGCGTCGGTAGCCCCGGTCAACTCGGTGCCGCTGCTCAACTCGTCCTGGAACGGCTCGCTGGCGCTGAAGCCGGCCAGCCAGCTGGGCGCCGGCAACGGTCGCACCACCTACTACTTCACCGACGAACAGGGGCTGGCCACGCTGGGCCTGAAGCTGGTAGCCGGGCGCAGCTTCACCGCGGCCGATGTCGAGCACCGTGGCTTCCGCGACCAGAAAGAGCCGTCGATCGTGATGCTGACCAAGGCGCTCGCCGACAAGCTGTTCCCGGACGGCAGCGCGCTGGGCAAGGTGGTCTACCTGGACGGCGGCAGCACGCCGAGCACCATCATTGGCCTGGTCGATCGCCTGCAGGTACCGGGCACCGGCAGCTGGACCAACAGCTTCGTGTGGAATTCCACCCTCGTGCCGACCCGCATCAACGCGAACTTCTCGCGCTACGCGGTGCGCGCCAAGCCGGGCCGGCTGCAGGCGGCGATGCAGGCGGTGCCCAACGTGCTGTACGGGGTGAATCGCCTGCGCGTGATGGACGACGACAGCGTCAAGTCGTTCGCCGACATCCGCACCCAGGCGTACCGCGCCGATGTCGGCATGGCGATCCTGATGGGCGTGGTGTGCCTGATCCTGCTGGGCGTGACCGCCGCGGGCATCGTCGGCCTGACCAGCTTCTGGGTAGGCCAGCGCCACCGCCAGATCGGCGTGCGGCGCGCATTGGGCGCCCGCAAGATCGACATCCTGCACTACTTCCAGATGGAGAACCTGCTGATCTCCGGCGTCGGCGCGTTGATCGGCCTGGGCCTGGCGATCGGCCTGAACATGCTGCTGATGCAGCATTTCGAGATGGAGCGGCTGCCGGTGTTGTACGTGCTGGCCGGCATCGTCGCGGTGATGGTGCTGGGCCAGAGCGCGGTGTTCGTGCCCGCCCGCCGCGCCTCCAACGTGCCGCCGGTCGTGGCCACCCGCTCGGCATGATGGCCATGTCGCTGCCAACGGTTCGTCGGCCCATGCTTCCCGGAGCGCATTCACGATGATGTTCGACTACTACTTCGGGCTCGGGCTGCGCAGCCTGCGCCGCAACCCGATGCTCACCGCGCTGATGGTCATGGCGATCGGCTTCGGCGTGGCCGCGTCGATGATCACCTACTCGGTGTTCCGAGCGGTGTCCGGCAACCCCATTCCCGGCAAGTCGTCCCAATTGTTCACGCCGCAGATCGATGCCTGGGGACCGCAAAAGAACCTCGATGGCGGCGAGCCGGCCGAAGCGCTCGGCTACGCCGACGCCATGGCGCTGATGCGCGCGGGCAAGGCCAGGCGCCAGACGATGCTCTATCCGGTGCAGCTGTCGGTGATCCCGGACGGCAACCACGACCTGCCCATCCACGCCAGCGGCTACGCGGTCGGCAGCGATTTCTTCGCCATGTTCGATGTGCCGTTCCGCTACGGCGGCGCCTGGAGCGCGCAGGACGACGAGGCGCACGCCGCGCAGGTCGTCATCAGCGACGTGCTCGACCAGAAACTGTTCGGCGGTGGCAACAGCGTGGGGCGCACGCTCAACCTCGGCGGTCACGACTACCGCATCGTGGGCGTCACCAGCCACTGGAACCCGCGCCCGCGCTTCTACGACCTGTTCAGCACCAGCGGCTTCGCCGACGAGCCGGACGTCTACATGGTGTTCCATCGCGCCCTGGACCTGCAGATGCGCACCGACGGCCGTAACAGCTGCCGCGGTTCGCTCAGCTTCATCACCTGGGAGCAGTACCTCCAGAGCAACTGCATCTGGATCACGCCCTGGGTGGAGCTGGACAGCCCGTCGGAGGTCGCCGGCTATCGGCGCTTCCTCACCGACTATGCCGCCGAGCAGACGCGCGCGGGGCGCTTCACCTGGGCGCCGAACGTGCGGCTGCGCGACGTGATGCAGTGGATGGATCATGAGCAGGTGGTGCCGCCGGAGAGCCGTATCTCGCTGGCGGTAGCGATGGGTTTTTTCCTGATCTGCCTGGTCAACACCATCGGCCTGCTGCTGGCGAAGTTCATGCGACGCGCCGGCGAGATCGGTGTACGCCGCGCGCTGGGCGCGACGCGCGGCGAGATCTACGCGCAATACCTGATCGAGGCCGGCACCGTCGGTCTGGCCGGTGGCATGGTGGGCCTGCTGCTCACCGCGGCGGGCGTGGGCGGCGTGGGCGTGTTGTTCCAGCCGGAGATCGCGAAGTTGGCCCGGCTCGACCCGTCGCTGGTGGCGCTCACCGTGGCCCTGGCCATCGTCGCCACCGTGGCGGCGGCGTTCTACCCGGCCTGGCGTGCGGCGCACGTGCAGCCGGCCTGGCAATTGAAATCGAGCTGAGGAGCACGCCATGACCCTCCAGATCAGGCCCATCCTTGTCGCGCTGCGCCGGCACAAGGCAGGCATCGTGCTGATCGCACTGCAGATCGCGCTGACGCTGGCGATCGTCTGCAACGCGCTGTTCATCATCCACCAGCGGCTGGTCAACCTGGCCCAGCCCAGCGGCGTGGACGAAGCGAACGTCTTCGTCGTCACCAACATGTGGGCCGAGGCGAATCGCTCGACCGAGCAGATCGACGCGCAGGTGCGCGCCGATCTGACCGCGCTGCGGCAACTGCCTGGCGTGCTCGACGCCACACCCGCCAGCGGCTATCCGCTGCATGGCGGCGGCTGGGACAACTTCGTCATGATGACGCCCGACCAGGTCAAGCCGACCACGGACGCGGCGGTGTACACCGGCGACGAGCACTTCCTCGCCGCGCTGGGCCTGAAGCTCGTCGCGGGACGCAATTTTCGCCCCGACGAGGTGATCGTGATGGGCACCCAGCAGGCGATCACGCCGCCGACCGCGATCGTGAGCCAGGCGCTGGCCGATCGCCTGTTTCCCGGTGGCGACGCGCTGGGTAAGAGTTTCTATGCGATGGGTACCACGCCCAGCACGATCATCGGCATCGTCGACCCGCTGCACCGGCAGGGCGTCGACGCGTGGAGCAACAGCCACGCGGGCCAGTCGTTGATCTGGCCGTTGCGGGCGGACGACGCCAAGGGCATCCACTACATCGTGCGCGCCAGGCCCGGGCAGCTCGCCGCCGCGATGCAGGAGGCGCCCAAGGCGCTGTTCGCGCAGAACCGCATGCGCATCATCGACGCGAAAGAGGGCGTTCAGGACTACGCCACCATCCGCCACAAGGTATATGGCAGCGACCGAGGCATGGTCGTCCTGATGGGCATCATCTGCGTCGTGCTGCTGGCGATCACCGCGGCCGGCATCGTCGGCCTCACCAGCTTCTGGGTGGGCCAGCGCCGCAAGCAGATCGGCGTGCGCCGCGCACTGGGTGCGCGGCAGCGCGACATCCTGGCGTACTTCCTCACCGAGAACTTTCTCATCAGCACCGCAGGCGTCGCGATGGGCACAGTGCTGGCCGTGGTCTTCAACCTGTGGACGATGACGCGCTTCGCCATGACCCCCATGTCGATGGGCTACTTGGGGATCGGCGTGCTGGTGCTGTTGCTGCTGGGGCAGGGTGCCGTGCTGGCGCCGGCGCTGCGCGCCTCGCGCGTGTCGCCGGTGGAGGCGACGCGCTCGGTCTAGGGGACTGTGGCCCCGCCGAATCGGTCGGCGGGGAGGTGCACCCAGGGGAAACGGAATGTTTGGCTACTACCTCAACCTCGCGCTGCGCAGCCTCCAGCGCCACCGCGTGCTCACCACGCTGATGGTATTGGCGCTGGCGCTGGGCATCGGTGCGTCGATCACCACGCTCACCGTGCTGCGGCTGCTGTCGGGCGATCCGCTGCCCGGCAAGAGCGCCACGCTGTTCTACCCGCAGGTCGATCCCAACCCCCAGGACGGCAACTCCAGCGACAAGCCGAAGCCGCCGACCACGATGAGCTACGTGGATGCGATGAATCTGCTGCATGCACGCCGCGCCACACGGCAGGCAGCCATGGCACTGACCCAGGCCAAGATCGTGCCGCAGCAGGCCAATGCGCGCCCGTTCTTCAGTGACGGCGTGATGACCACTGCCGACTTCTTCGCTATGTTCGACGCGCGCTTCCGGTACGGCAGCGGCTGGACCGCGCAGGACGATGAAGGCGGTGCCGATGTCGTGGTGATTGCCGGCTTCCTCAACGACAAGCTGTTCAGTGGCGCCAACAGCGTGGGGCGCACGGTGCGCCTGAACGATCACGACTTCCGCGTCGTCGGGGTGCTCCAGCCGTGGGCGCCGCAGCCGCGTTTCTACACCCAGGGCCTGGGCGGGCACAGCTATGGCGATGGCGATGCGGTGTTCCTGCCGCTGAAGGCAGCGCGCAATCTGAAGATGGGTCCGCAGGACGTCGAGTGCTATCGATCGGTCACCGATCTCGGTGCGCTGGAGAGCGCACCATGCACCTGGCTGGGCGTCTGGGTGGAGCTGGACGATGCATCGGCGGTGGCGAACTACCGTCGGTTCCTCGATGGCTACGTGAAGGAGCAGGTTGCACTGGGTCGATTCCAGCGCACCGACACTGCGTTGATGGATCTGATGGCGTGGCTGCGCGATCAACAGGTGGTCCCAGACGACGTGCGCCTGCAGGTCTATATGGCGTTCGGCTTCCTGTTGATCTGCGTGGTGAATACGGTCGGGCTGCTGCTGGCCAAGTGCCTCAGACGCTCCCAGGAGATCGGCGTTCGCCGGGCGCTTGGCGCGACCCGGCGCGAGATCTTCACGCAGTTCATGGTGGAGGCGTCGATCGTCGGCCTCGCCGGCGGCGTGCTTGGCCTCGCGTTCGCCGAGCTGGGCCTGTTGGGGATCCGCCATCAACCGGCGGAGTACGCGAAGCTGGCCCATCTCGACCTGCCGATGTTCGCGTTCACCTTCGTAGTGGCACTGGTCGCCAGCCTGCTGGCCGGCCTGTTGCCCGCCTGGCGCGCCTGCGTGCTGGCGCCGGCTCCCCAACTCAAGACGGCCTGAGGCGATCATGGAAATCGGACCCATCTTTGCCAGCCTGCGCAAGCATCGCATTCCCGCGTTGCTGATCGTGCTGGAGATCGCGCTCGCCTGCGCCGTGCTGTGCAACGCGGTGTTCATGATCAGCCAGCGGGTGGCCTCGATCCACCTGCCCAACGGCATCGACGAGGCAGGTATCGCCGCAGTGACGGTGCAGGGCTTGGACGATGAGCGCGCCGGCAGCGACATCCCGCGCAACATCCAGGCGCTGCGTGCGCTGCGCGGCGTGCAGTCGGTAGCGGTGATGAGCACGCTGCCGTTGAGTCAGAACAACTGGGGCTGGAGTTTTGGCACCAAGGCCGACTCCACCCTCGCCGACCAGACCAGACGCAATGTCTCGATGTACTTCATCGGCGCCGACGGCCCCAGGACACTGGGCCTGACGCTGCTGGAGGGGCGCTTCTTCAGCGACGGCGAATACGCCGATAGCCACTTCGACGCCGCGCCGCTGGCCGAGACGCACGTGGCGATGATCACCCGGACGCTGGCCGAGAAACTGTGGCCGGGGCAGTCGGCGGTGGGTAAGACGTTCTATTCGCTGCCGCACTACTACACGGTGATCGGCGTGGTAGCGGATGTGCTGCGTCCGTACATCGGCGGCGCGGGCGGGCCGTACAACTACGACGCGGCGTACTTCCCGATGAGCGCCGCCGGCTCGAAAGGCGCATTGGGCTACTACGTGCTGCGCAGTGCGCCGGCCGATCGCGATCGCCTCGTGCACGAGGCCGAACAGACCCTGGCGGAGCTGAACCCGGGAGCCGTGGCCAAGGGCCGCAGCTACCGCGAGATCCGTAACACCTACTTCGCCAACATGAGCTCCATGGCCTGGATGCTGGTGCTGGTTTGCGTGGTGATGCTGGCGGTCACCGCCTTCGGCATCGTCGGCCTGACCAGTTTCTGGGTGAACCAGCGGCGGCGGCAGATCGGCATCCGCCGTGCCGTCGGCGCCACCCGCGGAAACATCATGCAGTACTTCCAGACCGAGAACTTCCTGCTCAGCACCGGCGGAGTGGTGCTAGGTATGGTGCTGGCGTTCGGCATCAACGTGTACCTGATGCAGCGCTACGAAATGCCGCGCATGCCCTGGTTCTATCTACCAGGCGGCGCGCTGGCGCTGTGGCTGATCGGCCAGGTGGCGGTGCTCGGTCCAGCGCTGCGGGCCGCGGCGGTGCCGCCGGTGGTTGCGACGCGATCCGGATGACGGATCGACAAGGGGCATGGGTATGAATCTACAGACAGGAGCGCTTTCATGACATATACAACGACACCGCGACGCGTTGCGTTGGCCGCACTGGGCATGCTGGTTCCCCTGTGTGCGCTGGCGCTGGCTGCCACGCCGTCGGAGGCCTCTCGCCCATCATCGGTACCGGCTGAACAAGCCGGTGCCGCCCGCCTCATCGACGCGGTCGTACGTGACGATCTGCACACCCTTCAGAGCCTGGCCAAGCGGGGCGCGAACCTCGATGCCAGCGTGCCGGGCGACGGTACCGCCTTGATCGTCGCGTCGCGGCGCGGCGATCTCGTGATGGTCAACACGCTGCTGACGCTCGGTGCCGACGTGAATGCCGCCGTGCAGGGAGATGGCAGCGCGCTGATCGCCGCCGCTTCGACCGGCAACATCGACATCATGACGCGGCTACTGGCGGCAGGCGCCCGGGTCGATGCGATAACGCCCGACGATGAGACCGCCTTGATCAGTGCGGTCAGAAGCGATCGCCAGGCCGCTGTTCGACTGCTGGTCGAGCACGGCGCTGACGTGAATCTCGGCGTACTTGCCAATGGCACCCAGTGGCGATCGCCGCTGAATCAGTCGCGCAGCGACCAGGTGCGGCAATACCTGCTCGGTCGCGGCGCGGTGGCGGGCAGCCCGCCGCGTGCGGGCGGCTGACGGAACGCACCCCATCCCCCTGAAAAGCCTACCCGTAGGAGCCCGCTGGCGGGCGATGCCCTTCGCTTTGATGCGAAGCCAGAGCCAGAGCATCGCCCGCGAGCGGGCTCCTACAAGTCGTTCGACGATGAGCGCGGAGTACCCCATGTTCCAGTACTACCTTGACCTGGCCCTGCGCAGCCTCAGACGCAACAAAGCGCTCACTGCGCTGATGGTGTTCGCCGTGGCGTTGGGCATCGGCGCGAGCATGACCACGCTGACCGTGTTTCACGTGCTCTCGGGCGATCCCATTCCCGGCTCCAGCGGCACGCTGTTCTATCCGCAGCTCGATCCGCAGGACAAGGACGGCTACGAGCCGGGCAAGGAGCCGCCGGACCAGGTCACCTGGATCGATGGCATGAACCTGCTCAAGGCCCATCGCGGTACGCGTCAGGCGTTGATGACTGGCGGCGCAGTGCCGGTGCAGCCGGCGCAGTCGGGGCTGGATCCGTTCTTCAGTGACGCGCGCTACACCACGGCGGATTTCTTCGCGATGTTCAAGGCGCCGTTCCTCTACGGGCACGGCTGGAGTGCGACCGACGACGACGCCAAGGCGCGTGTGGTGGTGATCACCCGCGAGCTCAACGACAAGCTGTTCGGCGGCAAGGACAGCACCGGCCAGACCCTGCGCATCAAGGACACCGGCTTTCGCGTGTTGGGCGTGCTCGATACCTGGCGCCCGAACCCGCACTTCTACGACCTGAACACCGGCGGCTATCGCGCGCTGGAAGACGTGTTCCTGCCGCTGTCCACCTTCCGCGACCTGCGGCTGGACCGCAACGGCTCGATGAACTGCTGGGGCCGCGGCGGCGGCGACGAGGAGCATCTGGAAACCGCCACCTGCACCTGGCTGCAGTTCTGGGTGCAGTTGGACGGCGCCTCGCAGGTGGCGGCGTACAAGGATTACCTCACCCACTACTCGCAGGAGCAGCAATCGCTGGGCCGCTTCCAGCGCCCGCCCAACGTGAAGTTGCGCAGCCTGATGGAGTGGCTGGACTTCAACAAGGTGGTGCCCAGCGACGTACGGCTGCAGGTGTACCTGGCGTTCGGTTTCCTGCTGGTGTGTCTGGTCAACACGGTGGGATTGATGCTGGCTAAGTTCATGCGCCGCGCGGCCGAGCTGGGCGTGCGGCGCGCGCTGGGCGCCTCGCGCCGCAACGTGTTTGCGCAGCTGTTGGTGGAGTCCGGGGTGATCGGCCTGGCCGGTGGCATCGGCGGGCTGGGACTGGCGCTGCTCGGCCTGTGGGCCGTGCGGCATCAGCCGTCGGACTACGCCAAGCTCGCCCAGCTCGACCCGACGATGCTGCTCACCACCTTCGTGCTCGCCGTGGGCGCCAGCCTGCTGGCCGGGCTGCTGCCGGCCTGGCGCGCCTGCCAGGTCACACCGGCCCTGCAACTGAAGAGCAACTGAGACCGGAGCATCCCGATGGACATTCTTCCCATCCTCGCCACGCTGCGCCGGCACAAGATCACCGCGGCGCTGCTGATCCTGCAGATCGCGCTCACCTGCGCGATCGTCTGCAACGCGGTGTTCCTGATCACCCAGCGCCTGCAGCGCATGGACATGCCCAGCGGCATCGCCGAGCGCGAGCTGCTGCACCTGGAGCTGGCCGACATCGGTCGCAGCGCCGACGAAAAGGCGCGCACCGCCGAGGATCTCGCCGCCCTGCGCCAGGTGCCCGGTGTCGTCGACGTGGCCTCGGTCAACCAGGTGCCGTTCGGCAATTCCTCCTGGAACAGCGGCATCAAGCTCGATGCGCAGCAGAAAACGCCCACCCTCAACATGACCACCTACTACGGCGAGAACATGGCGCAGGCGCTGGGCGTGCAGCTGGTGGCCGGCCGCTTCCTGCAGCCGGACGACTACATGGATTTCGACGAAGTGGTGAAGGCCGCGCAGGCCGGCGACACCAAGCGGCTGCCCAGCGTCCTGGTGATCACCCAGGGCCTGGCCGAACGGTTGTGGCCGGGGCAGAGCGCACTGGGCAAGCAGATCTACCTCGGCAGCGATACGCCGCTGCGCGTGGTCGGCGTGGTCAAGACGCTGATCCGCCCCTCGGTGTGGGACGACTCGATGGCCCAGTACAGCGGCCTGCTACCGGTTCGCATCTACAACAGCAACTACCTGATCCGTACCGCGCCGGGCGATCGCGACCGCGTGCTGCAGGCGGCCATCGCGGCGCTGAAGAAGACCGACCCGCACCGCGTGGCAATCAACAAGCGCCTGATGAGCGACATGCGCCGCAACTTCTTCCGCGAGGACCGCGCCATGGCCGTACTGCTCGGCGGCGTATGCGTGGCGCTGCTGGTGGTGACCGCGCTGGGCATCGTCGGCCTGGGCAGCTTCTGGGTGGCGCAGCGGCGCCGGCAGATCGGCGTGCGTCGTGCGCTCGGCGCCACGCGCGGCAACATCCTGCACTACTTCCAGACCGAGAACTTCCTGCTCGCCACGCTCGGCATCGCGCTGGGCATGGCGCTGGCCTACGGCATCAACCTGTTCCTGATGCACCACTACGAGCTACCCCGCCTGCCGACGATCTACCTGCCCATCGGCGCCGTCGCGCTGTGGCTGATCGGCCAGGCTGCCGTGCTCGGCCCGGCGCTGCGCGCTGCTGCCGTGCCGCCGGTGGTGGCGACGCGGTCGGTATGAGCGTCGCCACGCCACACCCCCCACGTAGGAGCCCGCTTGCGGGCGATGCTTCGGCTCTTGGATGCGGATTCATAGCAAGAAGCATCGCCCGCGAGCGGGCTCCTAACAGACGATCGGTGAAGATCGAGGAGATGGAGTAACACCATGTTCGGCTATTACATCGACCTGGCTCTGCGCAGCCTCAAGCGCAACAAGGTGCTCACCGCGCTGATGGTGCTGGCCATCGCCGTGGGCATCGGTGCCAGCATGACCACGCTGACGGTGATGCAGTTGCTGTCCGGCGATCCGCTGCCCGACAAGAGCACGCGCCTGTACTACCCGCAGCTCGATCCGGAAACCGGCGCCGACGTGCGCCGCGATCCGGCACCGATGCTCGACTACATATCGGCCCATGATCTTTGGCGCTCCGGCAAGGCCGATCGCCAGACCATGATCATGGATGGCGCCATCAAGGTGCAGCCGGGTCAGCCGGGGCAGTCACCCTTCATGGCCCCCACCGTTGGCGTCACTTCGGATTTCTTTCCGATGTTCCAGGTGCCGTTCCGTTACGGCGGCGCGTGGACGCCTTCCGACGAGGCCGGCGCGGCTCGCCAAGTGGTGATTTCCGACGTGCTCAACCAGCGCTTGTTCGGGGGAGCCAACAGCGTCGGTCGCCAAGTGGTGTTGAACGGCGCCAGCGTGCAGGTGGTCGGCGTGCTCGATCACTGGCGACCCCGCCCGCGCTTCTACCTGCTGGCCGGTGCGCGCAACTCCGGCGGACAGACCGCCTACTTCTACGGGCCGCCGCAGGACGTGTACCTGCCGCTGCCGACCGCGCTGGACATCAATGCTGGCAACTTCGGCTGGTTCACCTGCTGGGGCAAGCCCGACCCGAGCGACCTGCAGCGTGCGCCCTGCGAGTCGGTGGCGCTGTGGGTGGAGCTCGACACGCCGGCCAAGGCGGCCGCCTACCGCCGCTACCTGGATGCCTACGACGCGCAACAGCGCGAGCTGGGACGCCTTACCCACCCGGCCAATACCCGGTTGATGTCGCTGCGTGAGTGGCTCGCCTATCAAAACGTGGTGCCGGGCGACGTCAAGCTGCAGACCTGGTTGGCGTTTGCCTTCCTCCTCGTGTGCCTGTTCAACACGGTCGGACTGCTGCTGGCCAAGTTCCTGCGTCGCGGTGGCGAGATCGGCGTGCGGCGCGCGCTGGGTGCGTCGCGCGGAGCAATCTTCCTGCAATGTCTGACCGAGTCGGGCGTGATCGGCCTGCTCGGCGGCATCGGCGGCCTCGCGCTGACGTTGCTCGGCCTGTGGCTGGTGCACAGGCAGCCGGTGGAGTACGCGGACATCGTGGCACTGAATGTGCCGATGTTCCTGCTTACCTTCGTGCTGGCCGTGGCCGCCGCGCTGCTGGCCGGCGTGTTTCCCGCCCTGCGCGCCAGCCGAGTGCCGCCGGCGCTGCAACTGAAGACCCTGTGAGGATGATCGACATGCAGATTCAGCCCATCCTTGCGGCGCTTCGACGTCATCGACTCGCCGTGTTCCTGATCGGCATGGAGATCGCGCTGGCCTGTGCGATCCTGTGCAACGCGCTGTTCCTGGTGTTCAACCGGGTCGACATGATGCGCGTGCGCAGCGGCGTGGACGAAAGCCGTTTGGTGGTCGTCTCGCTCGAGGGCGTGGACAAGGGGCAGGCGGCGGATCTTGCCGCGCGCCTGCGCTCCGGTTTCGCCGGTATCGGTGGTGTGGAGTCGGTGGGCATCGGCAACGCTGTGCCGTTCACGCAACGCGCTGGCGAGATGGGCTTCCGCCTGATTGCCGACGACATGCACTACACCCAGCAGGGGCATTTCTACGTGGGCGACCCGCAGTTCGCCTCGACCCTGGGCATCACGCTCGCTAGCGGCCGATGGTTCACCCCGGACGAATACGGTCCCATGGGCGACTTCCTGCCGCGCTCGCCGTCGGCGTTGATCGATGCGGCATACGCACGCAAGCTCTGGCCGGGACAGGACCCGCTGGGCAAATCGGTCTACACGGGAACCAGTGCCTACCGCGTGGTCGGAACCTACGCCGCGCTGGTGCGTCCGGATCCCGATCCACAGGCGCGTCACAACACCTTGCTGCTGGCAGGTATTCCCGGCGAAGGCCTGGCCAGCGTATACGTGCTACGGACCACGCCGGAGCAGGTGGCACGGGTATGGAGCGAAGCACGCGCGCTGGTGGCGCGCGTGGCGCCGACCGTGGTCGTCGACCTGCCGCACAGCGGCACGATGCAGGACCTGCGAAGCGCCTATTTCGCCCCTGATCGCGCAATGGCTGGCCTGCTCGTCGGAGTGATCGCCGCCCTGCTCGGTATCACTGCGCTGGGCATTGTCGGCTTGGCCAGCTTCTGGGTGCAGCAGCGCCGCCGGCAGATCGGCGTGCGTCGCGCGCTGGGTGCGACGCGCGGCGACATCCTGCATTACTTCCAGACCGAGAATTTTCTCATCGTCAGCGGCGGCATCGCGCTGGGCATGACGCTCGCGTTCGGCCTCAACCTGGCCTTGATGCACTTCTACGAACTGCCGCGACTGCCGCTGGCCTACCTGCCGGCTGGCGCGCTGGCGCTGTGGCTGCTCGGCCAGTTGGCGGTGCTCGGCCCCGCGCTGCGCGCGGCGGCCGTGCCACCGGTAGTGGCGACCCGATCGGTGTAAGCGCTATGAACACGTAGGAGCCCGCTCGCGGGCGATTATTTTTGGTTTAGATTTGGATAATGTGAAAAATCAAAAATATCGAACATGCTTCTAAAGTTTATTTTCATTGAAAAAGAGTTATTTAA
>NZ_JBQCCF010000010.1:0-41225 GCF_051962475.1 Dyella sp. | reverse complement strand
CCCCTCCCCCCCGCGCCGTACGCGTCGAGCTCCCGGCCGCGCGGGGCGGGGGGGGTGTGGGTGGGGGGGGGGGGCCGGTTGGTGTTGCGCCCCACCCCCGCGCAACACCACGCGCGCCCCCACCCCCCAACCCACCCCCCCGGCGGCTTCGCCACCAGGGGAGAGGGAGCAAAAAGCCGGCATCTCGCGGGACGCTGGTCGCCGTTGCTTGAAGCCCTCTCTCGCGTGCAAGCGGGAAGAGGGAGTGAAGGGCCCACCCACCGTTGAAGGATGTTTGCTGATGAACGCGCCATCGCTGAAAACTGCACCGGACACCCGACAGGCTCCGCACGCCGCGCCGACAACGCTGCCGCCGCCGGGCGTGCATCCGCTCGCCGGCCGCGCCATGAGCGGTGCCGAGATCGTGGTGCAGGTACTGGCCGACGAAGGCGCGGACGTGCTGTTCGGCTACTCCGGCGGCGCGATCCTCCCGGTGTATGACGCGGTGTTCCGCTACAACGCCGAGCACCCGCGCGAGGACGGCCGCGAGCCGATGCCGCTGATCGTGCCGGCCAACGAGCAGGGCGCGGGCTTCATGGCTGCCGGCTATGCGCGCGCGTCGGGCAAGGTCGGCGTGGCGGTGGTCACCTCCGGTCCCGGCGCCACCAACACGGTGACGCCGGTGCGCGACTCGATGGCCGACTCGATCCCGCTGGTGGTGATCTGCGGCCAGGTGCCCACCGCGGCGATCGGCAGCGATGCGTTCCAGGAAGCGCCGATCAGCAGCATCATGAGCGCCTGCGCCAAGCACGTGTTCCTGGTCACCGACCCGGCGAAGCTGGAACCGACCCTGCGCACCGCCTTCGAACTGGCCCGAAGCGGCCGGCCCGGCCCGGTGGTGGTGGACATCCCCAAGGACGTGCAGAACGCCGTGCTGACCTTTCAGGGCGAGGGCCAGCTGGCGATTCCCGGCTACCGCGCGCGGATGCGCGCGGTGGAGCAGGCCCACCTCACCGACGCCGACTGCGCTGCGTTCTTCGCCGCGCTGGGCCAGGCGAAGCGCCCGCTGATCTACGCCGGCGGTGGCGTCATCGCCGCGGAAGCGGCCGAGGCGCTGCGCGCGTTCGCTGAGGCATTCGGCCTGCCGGTCACCACTACGCTGATGGGTATCGGTGCGGTCGACACCACCACGCCGCTGGCCCTGCACATGCTGGGCATGCACGGCACCGCCTACGCCAACTACGCGGTGGAGGACTGCGACTTCGTGATGGCGCTGGGCGCGCGCTTCGACGACCGCGTGGCCGGCGTGCCGGGCAAGTTCGCGCCGCGTGCGCGCTTCATCGCCCAGGTGGACATCGACCCGGCCGAGATCGGCAAGGTGAAGGCGGTGCAGTGGCACCACTGCGGCCCGCTGGTGCGCACGCTCGACCGGCTGCGCCGCTACGGCAAGGCACAGGGCTTCCGCCCGCAGGGCGACGGCCGATACGACGTGTGGCACCGGCACGTGGCCGAACTCAAGCGCGTGCACGCGATGAACTACGACCGCACCAGCGCGATGATCCAGCCGTACGCGGTGATCGAGGCGATCAACCGCATCACCGACGGCCGCGCGATCATCGCCACCGGCGTCGGCCAGCACCAGATGTGGGCAGCGCAGTACTTCGACTTCCGCGGACCACGCCAATGGCTCACCTCCGGTTCGATGGGCACGATGGGCTTTGGCCTGCCGGCGGCGATCGGCGCGCAGTTCGCGCGTCCGGACTCACTGGTGATCGACATCGACGGTGACGCCAGCATCCGCATGAACTTCGGCGAGCTGGAAACCGTTACCACCTACGGCCTGCCGCTGAAGGTGGTGGTGTTCAACAACGCCGGAGACGGCATGGTGCGGCAGTGGCAGAAGCTGTTCTTCGAGAGCCGCTTCGCCTCATCGGACAAGACGTTGCACACCAAGGATTTCGTCAAGGCCGCACAGGCCGACGGCTTCGCCTGGGCGCAGCGGCTGGACCAGCCGGCCGACATCGAGCGGGTGATCGCCGATTTCCTGGCGTTCGAAGGCCCGGCCTTCCTCGAGGTGATCATCGACCCGGACGCCGGCGTCTACCCGATGGTCGGCCCCGGCATGACCTACGCGCAGATGATCACCGGCGAGCACATCGCCTCGCGCACGCCACCGGAGGCCGCCGTTGGGGGGCCGGCGGACATGTTCTAGGAGGGCTGCCGCACGTAAGGCAAAGACGCTCGATGACTCGCTTCGCTCGCCCCTTCGGGGCCGCCCTCCGGGCGTTCTGCGCGCGGAGCGCTTGTCCAGCGTTCGCTGGGATGACGGGAATGAGGGTTCACGATGCGCCTGTGAACGCCTTGCTAGGGCAACCCCACGCCCGTCATCCCGGCGAAAAGCTCTTCAACAGCCGAAGGGCTGGTCAAGCCGGAAGCGCTGTTCAACGGCGAATGCCGGTCATCCAGTGACTCATCCGCGCCAGAACTCATCGCCCCGTTACCACTCGGCCGAGCTTTGAACGTCGGTCGGTGACCGGAAAAGGCAAGAAAACGCGTCACGGAATCCCATGAAACACACGCTCTCTCTCCTATTGCAGAACGAATCCGGCGCGCTGGTGCGCGTGGCGGGGCTATTCTCCTCGCGCGGCTACAACATCGACTCGCTCAACGTGGCGCCAACCACCGACATCGAGGTGTCGCGGCTGATCGTGGTCACCCACGGCGGCGACGAATCGATCGAGCAGATCCTCAAGCAGGCGCGCAAGCTGGTGGACGTGATCGAGGCGGTGGAATTGCCCGCGCCCGCGGCGGTGCCGTCGGACCCGGCTGCGGGTGCATGAACGCCATGAGCGACGATGGGCTCGACCTGCTGCGCCGCGTGCTCACCGCGCGCGTCTACGAGGTGGCGCGCGAGACCGAGCTCGATCCCGCGCCGGCGCTGTCGCGAAGGCTCGGCAACACGGTGCTGTTCAAGCGCGAGGACAACCAGCCGGTGTTCTCGTTCAAGCTGCGCGGCGCCTACAACAAGATGGTGCAGCTTGATGCCGCCGCGCGCGCGCGTGGGGTGATCGCCGCCTCGGCCGGCAACCACGCGCAGGGCGTGGCGCTGGCTGCGGCGCGGCTGGGCGTGCGCGCCACCATCGTGATGCCGCAGACCGCACCGCAGGTGAAGGTGGACGCGGTGCGCACGATCGGCGGCGCGGCGATCGACGTGGCGCTGGCCGGCGACTCCTACAGCGACGCGCAGGCCGAGGCGGCACGGCTTGAGACCGAACACGGCTACACCCTGGTGCATCCGTTCGACGACCCGGACGTGATCGCCGGCCAGGGCACGGTGGGCATGGAGATCCTGCGCCAGCACGCCGGCCCGCTGCACGCGATCTTCGTGCCGGTCGGCGGTGGCGGCCTGCTTGCCGGCGTCGCCGCCTTCGTCAAGGCGGTGCGGCCGGAAGTGAAGGTGATCGGCGTGCAGAGCACGGCGGCGAACGCGATGGCCCGGTCGCTGGCCGCCGGTGAGCGGGTGCTGCTGGACGAGGTCGGCCTGTTCGCCGACGGCACCGCGGTGAAGCAGGTCGGCGCACTCACCTTCGCGCTCTGCCGGCAGTTCGTCGACGACATGATCTGTGTCGACACCGACGCGATCTGCGCCGCGATCAAGGACGTGTTCACCGATACCCGCACGGTGCCGGAGCCTTCCGGCGCGCTGGCCATCGCTGGCCTCAAGCACTATGCCGCCGCGCACGGCCTCAGAGACCAGACGCTGGTGGCGGTGTGCTCGGGCGCCAACATGAATTTCGATCGGCTCAGCTTCGTCGCCGAGCGCGCCGAAGTCGGCGAGCGGCGCGAGGCACTGTTCGCGGTGACCATCCCCGAAGAGCGGGGCAGTTTCCGCCGCTTCTGCGAGGTGCTGGGCGGGCACAGCCTGACCGAGTTCAACTACCGCATCGGCGACACGCGCAAAGCGCACCTGTTCGTCGGCGTGCGCACCGGTGGAAGCGAGGAGAGCGCGGCGCTGGCGCACGCGTTCCGCGCGCAGGGCTTCGGCGTGTTGGACCTGAGCGACGACGAGCTGGCCAAGCTGCACCTACGCCACATGGTGGGCGGCCGCTCGTCGCTGGCGCAGGACGAACTGCTGTACCGCTTCGACTTCCCCGAGCGCCCCGGCGCGCTGCTGCGCTTCCTGGCGCAGCTGCATCCGGACTGGAACGTCAGCCTTTTCCACTACCGTAACCAGGGCGCCGACCACGGCCAGATTCTGGTCGGCCTGCAGGTGCCGCCGGGCGAGCGCGAGCTGTTCGCGCGCTTCCTCGCCTCGCTGGGCTATCCGCACCGCGACGAGAGTGCCAACCCCGCCTACCGGCTGCTGCTGTGCGAGCCGCCCGTCACCGCCGGAATCCAGCGCGCTTGCGACGGGGTACACGCCATTGGTTGACCACCATGGGGGCGCCCGTTGGCGACCCGATCACGCCGCACTCGCGAGGTGTTGATGGCCAGCATGGAAGGCTTGGGCCACACCCACCCAGGAGCATCTCTATGCCGATCAATCCGGCCAGTCCCCAACCGCCGTTTGCCGAACCGGGCAAGTCGCCACCGTTACCGGAAGTGCAGAATCCCGGCCATGGTCACCCCGAGCGCGAAGCCGATCCCGAGCCCCTGGAGGAAGACGACGATCCGCTGACACCCTGAATCGGGTTGACGCTCAAAACAGGTCCACGCTGCCTGGCGCGATGCCGTCTTCCAACGAGCCCTGGGCGCGCAAGGTCTCGTAGTTGAACACCCGATTGCGACCATGGTTCTTGGCGAAGTACAACGCCTTGTCTGCACGATCGAGCACGGTGGCGGGGTAGTCGTGCTCGCCCACCGCGGCGTAGCCCACACTCACCGTGACCTGGCCGATCTGGGGAAACACATGGTTCTGTACCCGGGCACGGAAGCGCTCCAACGCAACGCCGGCGGAGGGCTCGTCGGCCGCCTCCAGCAGCACCAGGAACTCCTCGCCGCCAAAGCGGAACAGCGCGTCGCCCTGGCGAAAGCTGGCGCGCATCTGCTGGGCGATCACCAAGATCACCTCGTCGCCGTACAGGTGGCCCCAGGTGTCGTTGATGCGCTTGAAATGATCGATGTCGAGGATGGCCAGCCAGCGGCTGCCGCCCTCGTCGCGGCCACCACTCTTGAGGCGGCGCTCCATGTGTCGCTCGAAGGTGCGCCGGTTGTACAGGCCAGTGAGCTTATCGCGCTCGCTCTCGTCGAGCAGGGCGATGTAGTTGGCGTAGATGCGCGCGAAGCCGTCCACCAACAGGCGCAGGTGATCCAGCGGATGCTTGCCCTCGATCATCAGCGCGCCGATCACGCGGCCGTCGCGGCGGATCGGCACCAGCATGCCGTAGTTGCCGTCGCGCAGGCGCACACAACCGCCGTCGCGCTCGCTCTGTCGCAACAGGGTCTGACTGGCGGCGTCAGCTGCCTGCGGTAGTAGCACCACGCCGTAGCGGCCGTGCTCGTTGCGGCTGCAGCGCACCAGCCGTTCGCACGGATCGCCGCGACCGCCGTTGCGCTTGTAAAGCGTGACCACGTGCGCATCGGCGAGCTCGGCAAGCGACAGCGTGAGGCTGTGGTCGAGCGCATCGATGTCGCGGTGATGGGTGAACTGCGCCACGGAATCGAGCACGCGCAGCGGCGGCGCGCCCTCGTTGCCAGCCCACGCGGCCAGCTCCGCGAACAGCGGCGGCAAGGTGTCAGCGGCTTGCGCGAATTCGGTGGACACAAGGCTCCCGGCGTCGAGAAGCGGCCATCGTCTCGGTACGGTGCGCTGGTCCGAAGCGAAGCCTTCGCATGTTCTATCGACCGCGACCGGAGCGACTTGAGCCGACGGTCGCCAAACCCGGTCAGGCGGCACGCTAGACTTTCGCGATGGCCCCGACCTCACGCAAACGACCCCGCCGTCCCGCTCCGCCGCCGGCCGCGCGGCCGCGATCAGCCACTGCCGGCCGCAAGCCGGTGCGCCCGGCCGATGCCTCGCAGCGCGCCACCCGCGTGCTCGACCGCCTGCTCGCGCCGCTGCCGCCACACGTGCGCGAAAAAGCCCGCGACTACCTGGTGCTCACTCGCATGGACCGCCCGGTGGGCGCGCTGCTGCTGCTGTGGCCGGCCTGGTGGGCGCTGTGGCTGGCGGCCGACGACTTCCCGCCGTGGTCGACGCTGATCATCTTCACGCTCGGCGTGTTCGCCATGCGCGCGGCCGGCTGCGCCATCAATGACTACGCCGACCGCAAGCTCGACCCGCAGGTGGCGCGCACCGCCGGCCGGCCGATCGCCAGCGGGCGGGTGACGCCGCGCGAGGCGCTGGTAGTGTTCGGCACGCTGCTGGCGTTCGCCTTCGTGCTGGTGCTGTTCACCAATGCGCTGACGATCAAGCTGTCCTTCGCCGGCGCCGCGCTGGCGGCGCTGTATCCGTTCACCAAGCGCTACACCTACATGCCGCAGGTAGTGCTGGGCGCGGCGTTCGGCTGGGCCATCCCGATGGCCTTCGCGGCGGTGACCAACTCGGTGCCGCCGCTGGGCTGGCTGCTGTTCATCGGCAACATCCTGTGGTCAGTGATCTACGACACCGAGTACGCCATGGTCGACCGCGAAGACGACCTCAAGGCCGGCGCGAAGTCCACCGCGATCCTGTTCGGCGATGCCGACCTGCCGATCCTGGCGATCCTGATGGCCACGTTCGAGCTGACCATGCTGTTCGTCGGTCAGCGCGCGCAGCTGGGCTGGCCGTACTGGCTGGCGCTGGTCGGCAGCGTGGCGCTGTTCGGCTACCAGCTGTGGCGCATCCGCGGACGCGACCGCGACGCGTGCCTGGCCGCGTTCCGCCACAACAACTGGCTGGGGCTGGTGCTATGGGCCGGTATCGTGGTGTCGCTGGCGATCAAGTGAAACGTCAAGCGTGAGAGGAGCCACGCGCCGCAAGGCCGAGCGTTCTTTCACTGCCCACCCTGCCTCAATTACTTCTTCGACGGCGCCCGCGCCAGCGCCCACACGTCCACCCGCGCCACGCCGGCACGCTTGAGCACGCGCGCGCACTCGGCCAGGGTGGCGCCCGTGGTCATCACGTCGTCGAGCACTGTCACATGGGGCGGCAGGGCCACGTGCGGGGCAACCGCAAAGGCCCCGCGCACGTTGCGACGACGCGATGGCGCATCCAGCTCGCTCTGCGCGGCGGTGGGATGCGTACGCAGCAGCAGGTCGTGGCGCAGCCGCACGCCGAGCGCACGGGCCAACGGCCGGGCCAGCTCCAGCGCCTGGTTGTAGCCACGCTGGCGCAGCCGCGCGCGATGCAACGGTACCGGCACGATCAAATCGGGCAATGCGATCGACCGCGCCTCGCGCTGCCACAGCGCCACCAGCGAGCGGCCGGCCGCCAGCTCGCGCGAGAACTTGAAGCGCGACTCCAGCCGGTCCAGCGGCCAGCCGTAACGAAACGGCGACCACGCCGCCTGCCACGGCGGCGGATGGCGCTGACAGCGTCCGCACAATGCGACCGGTAGCGCCAGCGGCAACGCACAGCGCACGCAGCACGAACGGTTGCGCGGCAGCTCAGCGGCGCAGTCACGGCACAGGTCCAGGCCATCGTGGCCGGCATCGCCACACAGCAGGCAACGCGGCGGCAGCAGCCAGCGGCCGACGGCAACAAGGCGGGAACGGAGCGCATCCATGCGCGGGGTCGCCGCTCAGCTCGCCGGCTTGTACAGCGCCGCGTCGAGGATCGACCACAGGTGGACGATCCAGCCCAGCAGGAACCACCACAGCACCGCCGCCAGCACAAACATCACGATCGCCTTGAGCAGACGCCCCTGCACTAGCTGGCCCAGGCCGGGGATGAAGAAGCTGCACACCGCGGCGATCACGTTGCCGGTACTGCCTTGTCCTGCACTCATGCGTGATGACTCCTGATAGATCGCTCGATGGTAGCGAACCCGCGGCCCGCATCCGTCAACCATACGCCAAAGCATCGAGTTGACACTCCCGGAACCGGCTCCCACACTCGCGCCCTGCTTGGAGGAGTCCCCACCCATGACCGCACCCGCCCTGCGCCACGACTGGACGCGCGAGGAAGTCGCCGCGCTGTTCGCGCTGCCGTTCAACGAGCTGCTGCACCACGCGCACAGCGTGCACCGCGAACATCACGACCCCAACGCGGTGCAGGTGTCGACCCTGCTCTCGATCAAGACTGGCGGCTGCCCCGAGGACTGCGCCTACTGCCCGCAGGCGGCGCGCTACAGCACCGGCGTGCAGGCGGAGAAATTGATGAGCGTGGACGCGGTGGTCGCCCGCGCGCAGGCGGCCAAGGCCGCCGGCGCCAGTCGCTTCTGCATGGGCGCCGCGTGGCGCAGCCCGAAAGACCGCGATGTAGCCAAGGTCGCCGAGATCGTCTCCGCGGTGAAAGGCCTGGGCCTGGAGACCTGCGCCACGCTGGGCATGCTCAGCGGCGAGCAGGCCGCCACGCTGAAGCAGGCCGGGTTGGACTACTACAATCACAACCTCGACACCGCGCCGGAGTTCTACGGCGAGATCATCCACACCCGCGAGTACCAGGACCGCCTCGACACGCTGGAACACGTGCGCGAAGTCGGCCTGAAGACCTGCTGCGGCGGCATCGTCGGCATGGGAGAGACGCGCAGCCAGCGCGCCGGCCTGCTGCAGACCCTGGCCAACCTGCCCGAGCATCCGCAGTCGGTGCCGATCAACCAGCTGGTGCAGGTGGAAGGCACGCCGCTGCACGGCACCGAGGCGCTGGACCCGTTCGAGTTCGTGCGCACCATCGCGGTGGCGCGCATCCTGATGCCGGCCTCGATGGTGCGCCTGTCGGCCGGCCGCCAGCAGATGGACGACGCGGTGCAGGCGCTGTGCTTCTTCGCCGGCGCCAACTCGATCTTCTACGGCGAAAAGCTGCTGACCACCGGCAACCCAGACGTGGAGCACGACCGCGCCCTGTTCCGCCGCCTCGACCTGCACGCGCTGGAGGTGGTGGAAGAATCCGGCACCGTGCACGCCGACATCCTGGAGACCGAAGTGGCCAGCTGCGGCCAGGGTTGCGGCTGCGCCGCCTGATTTCCCTGCGCCGCAGCTCTCAGGCTCCCTCTCCCCTGAGCTCCGCTCGGGGGAGAGGGCTGGGGTGAGGGGGGCGGCCTTTCGCCCTGATGCGATGAACGATCAAAATCCAAAGCTCCCCCTCACCCCGACCCTCTCCCCCGGCCACGCCGGGGGAGAGGGAGCACAGCGGGGCATTGCCATGCTGATGTCCAGACGCGCGGTGGCGATCGACTCCCTCTCCCCTGAGCTCCCGCTCGGGGGAGAGGGCTGGGGTGAGGGGGCGGCTTTGCGCCCTGATGCGATGAACGATCAAAAGCCAAAACTCCCCCTCTCCCCGACCCTCTCCCCGGCCATGCCGGGGGAGAGGGAGCACAACGGAGCCTGGCCATGCAGACATCCGGACGCGCTGTGGCGATCGACCCCCTCTCCTCTGAGCTCCGCTCGGGGGAGAGGGCTGGGGTGAGGGGGCAGCTCTTCGCCCTGATGCGATGAACAACCAAGAAGCCGAAGCCCCCCTCACCCCGACCCTCTCCCCCGGCCACGCCGGGGGAGAGGGAGCACGGCGCGCGGACCTGCTCGCCCGTCTGGACGTCCGGACTTCCGAACGCGCGCAGGCATCGCTGCTGCGCCGTGCCCGCACCGTGGACCACGCCGACGGCCCCTGGCTGGAAGTCGACGGTTGCCGCCTGCTCGGCTTCTGCAGCAACGACTATCTCGGGCTCGCCCAGCACCCACAGCCGATCGCCGCGTTCAAGCGCGTGGCCGACGACGAGGGCGTGGGAAGCACGTCGGCGCACCTGGTGTGCGGCCATCGCCGCGAACACGCGATGCTGGAGGAGGCGCTGGCCGAGTGGACCGGGCGCGAACGCGCGTTGCTGTTCTCCACCGGCTATGCGGCTAACCTCGGCGCGCTGCAGGCGCTGCTCGGCGGAGTCGAAGATGCGGTCTGTGTGCAGGACAAGCTCAACCACGCCTGCCTGATCGACGGCGCACAGCTGGCCAGCGCCGAACTCAAGCGCTATCCGCATGCCGACGTGGGCGGCGCTGCGCGCCAGCTGCGCAGCCGTCCGCAGGCGCCGGCCCTGCTCGCCACCGACGGCGTGTTCAGCATGGATGGTGACGTGGCGCCGCTGCGCGAACTGGCGACACTCGCTGCGAACGAAGGCGCCACGTTGATGGTCGACGACGCTCACGGCCTGGGCGTGCTGGGCGAGCACGGCGCCGGCAGCGTGATGGCCGCCGGACTGTCGACGCGCGAGGTGCCTGTGCTGATGGCTACGCTGGGCAAGGCACTGGGTTGCGCCGGGGCTTTCGTCGCCGGCTCTGCTGCGCTGATCGAGGGACTGACCCAGTTCGCCCGCCCGTTCGTCTACTCCACAGCAATGCCTCCCGCGCTGGCCGCCGCCGCGCTGGCCGCCGTGCAGATCGCCCGTGAAGACGACGCGCGGCGCGACAAGCTCGCCGCCCTGGTCGCCCGCTTCCGACGCGGCGCCGGCGAACTCGGCTTGCCATTGATGGCATCGGACACGCCGATCCAGCCGCTGCTGCTGGGCGATGCCGATACGGCGTTGGCAGCCGCGCTGCGGCTGGAAACGCAGGGCCTGCTGGTGACCGCGATCCGCCCACCGACCGTGCCCGCAGGGCAGGCGCGGCTACGGATCACGCTGAGCGCAGCGCACGAGGAGGAACACGTCGATCGCCTGCTCGACGCGCTGGCCGCGCTGCGGCTACCCGCCGCCGGGGCGATGCGGACCGGCCCGCTATAATCGGCGACTCCGCGCCCCGACCTTCCCCATGTCGATCGTCAATCTCTCCGCCTATCGCTTCGTCAGCCTGGACGACCTTCCCGCGCTGCGCGAGCGCGTGCTGGCACGCTGCGAGGCGCTGGCCCTGAAGGGCACGATCCTGCTGGCGCCGGAGGGCATCAACCTGTTTCTGGCCGGCCCGCGCGAAGCGGTGGACGCCTTCATGCACTGGCTGCGCGAAGACCCGCGCTTCACCGGACTGGAGGCGAAGGAGTCGCTCTCGGCCGACGCGCCGTTCGGCCGCATGCGTGTGCGTCTGAAGAAGGAAATCATCACCATGCGCCAGCCGGTGATCCGTCCCGAGGCCGGCCGCGCGCCGGCGGTGGATGCGCTGACGCTGCAGCGCTGGCTCGATCAGGGTCACGACGATGACGGCCGCGAGGTGGTGCTGCTCGATACGCGCAACGATTACGAAACCGACGCCGGCAAGTTTCCGCAGGCGGTCGACTACCGCCTGACCCGATTCACCGAGTTCCCCGACGCGATCGCAGCCGACCGCGACCGCTACGCCGGCAAGACCGTGGTGTCGTACTGCACCGGCGGCATCCGCTGCGAGAAAGCCGCGCTGCACATGCAGGCGCTCGGGATAGAGCGCGTGTTCCAGCTCGAAGGCGGCGTCCTCAAGTACTTCGAGGAAACCGGCGGCGCGCACTGGCAGGGCGACTGCTTCGTGTTCGACGAGCGCGGCGCGGTGGACCCCACGCTCGCCCCCACCCCGCTTTCTGGCGACACCGCAGCATGAGCCTGTACATCGAGACCCACGGCAGCGGCCCGGTGCCACTGGTGCTGCTGCACGGCTGGGCGATGCACGGCGGCGTGTTCGCGCCGCTGGTCGAGGCGTTGGCCGAGCCATGCACGCTGTACGTGGTCGACCTGCCCGGCCACGGTCGATCGCGCGATTGCGGCCTGCCGCTGGAGCCGACGGCGATCGCTCGCGCCGTCGCCGAACGCGTGCCGCCGGCGGTGTGGCTGGGTTGGTCGATGGGCGGGTTGGTGGCGCTGGCCGCGGCGCGCGAAACGACGATTCCCACGCGCGGGCTGGCGATGCTCTGCGCCACGCCGAAGTTCGTGCGCAGCGAGGACTGGCCCCAGGGCAGCGACGGCGCGCTGGTGCGCCAGCTCGCCACCGATCTGGAAACCGACTACCACGCCACGCTGGAGCGCTTTCTCGCGCTCGAGGCCATGGGCAGCGCCGATCCGCGCGCCGAGCTGCGCCACCTGCGCGAGCTGGTGTTTGCGTACGGCGAGCCGGACTTGCGCGTGCTGCAGGAAGGCATCGCGCTGCTGGAGAACACCGACTGGCGCGACATGCTCGCCACGCTGTGCCTGCACAACGCGTGGCTCGCAGGCCGACGCGACCGGCTGGTGCATCCCGATGCGATGCGCTGGTCCGCTGCGCGCGCGCAGGGCGACTTCCACGAGATCGCACACGCCGGCCACGCGCCGTTCCTGGGCCACGTCGACGCCGTGGTCGATGCCCTGCGGCCACTGCTGGAGACGGTTCGATGAGCGAGTTCCACCTCGACCGTGCGCGTGTGCAGCGCAACTTCGCCCGCGCCGCGCAGACCTACGAACAGCACGACGCGCTGCAGCGCGAGGTGCAGCAGTCGCTGCTGGAACGTCTGGACTTCTATCTGGAATCGCCCGCGCGCGTGCTCGACGTGGGCGCCGGCACCGGCCGCGGTACGGCGTTGCTGAAGAAGCGCTACCCCAAGGCCGAGGTGATCGCGGTCGATCTCGCCCTGCCGATGCTGCAGATGGCGAAGAAGCACAGCGCGTGGCTGAAGCCGTTCCAGCGCGTGTGCGCCGAGGCCACCCACCTGCCCTTCCCCGACCACAGCGTGGACGTGCTGCATTCGAGCCTGTGCTTCCAGTGGGTCGACGACCTCGCCGCGCTGTTCAACGAGTGCGCGAGCGTGCTCAAGCCCGGCGGACTGCTGGTGTTCTCCACCTTCGGCCCGGACACGCTGAAGGAACTGCGCGCGGCCTGGGCCAGCGCCGACGAGCAATCGCACGTGAGCCGCTTCCTGGACATGCACGACGTGGGCGACGCGCTGATCGCCGCGGGCCTGCGCGACCCGGTGCTCGACGTGGACCGCTACACGCTCACCTACAGCTCGCCGACGATGCTGCTGAAGGAGCTCAAGGGCCTTGGCGCCACCCACGCCGACCGCGCACGCGAACGCCACCTCACCGGCAAGGCGCACTATCAGCGCATGCTCGCCGCCTACGAAACGATGCGGGTGGATGGGCGCATCCCGGCCACCTGGGAAGTGGTCACCGCGCACGCCTGGGGCCCGCCGCCGGGGCAGTCGCGCCGCGGCCGCGACGGCGGCGAGATCGCCAGCTTCTCGGTCGACAGCCTGCGCGGCTCGCGTCGACGCTGAGTCAGTTCGCCAGCGGCTCCGCCACCGGCGCCCGCGCGGTGTAGGCGGTGCCGGTGGAAGCGACCATGATCGCCACGACCGCCGCCCATTGCCGCGGTCCCAGCTGCTCGCCGAGGAAGGCCGCGCCGGCCAGCGCCGCGATCGCCGGCTCCAGGCTCAGCAGCACGCTGAAATGGCGCGCCGACAGTCGGGTCAGGGCGATCATCTCCAGCGAGTACGGCAAGGCCGAGCTCAGCACCGCCACACCCAGTCCCAGCGCCAGCAACGCCGGCGAAAGCAGCGCCGCGCCCGCGTGCACCGCGCCCACCGGCACGGCCAGCAACGCGCCGATCGCGATGCCCCAGGTCACCGCGTCGCCGCCATAGGCCGCACCGGCGCGCTGACCGAACAGGATGTACAGCGCCCAGCCGACGCCGGCCGCGAGGGCGTAGGCCACGCCCACTGGATCGAGCGCGTGCTCCTGTCGATCCAGCGGCAACAGGAGCGCCAGGCCGATCACCACCAATACCACCCACGCCACGTCCAGCAGGCGACGCGAACCGAACAGCGCGATCGCCAGCGGCCCGGTAAATTCCAGCGCCACCGCAATGCCCAGCGGAATCGTGCGCAGCGCCATGTAGAACACCAGGTTCATCGCGCCCATCGCCAGGCCGTAGCCCCACAGCAAGCGCCAGTCGCGACCACCGTGCCAGCGCCGCCAGGGCCGGCGCAGCACCAGCAGCACCAGGGCGCCCAGGCCCAGCCGGAAGGCGGTGGCGCCCTGCGCCCCCACCAGCGGGAAAAGCCGCTCGGCCAGCGCCGCACCGCACTGATAGGACGCCATGCTGACCAGCAACGCGGCAATCGCCAGCCACAGCGGCGGCGGAGAAGAAGTCGGGGACATGGGCAGCCACACGGGGGCGGGATGCGCATGGTGTCAGCTTCGCGACGGCTCGCCCATGCCCCGCCGTGCAGGCTGCTGACGGCGGATGGCAGCAGCCTGCTGCGAGCCGCTCCAGATGGCCGCCATCTGGGTATCCGAAGCACTCGGAGGGGTAGCCTGGCGCGGGTTCTTGCGCCGTCATCGCCCACCCCGCTGCCGTGCTCTTCACGGCCGACCCCGCATGCTCGTTCGTCGAACGAGGCGACTCAGGAGCGAGCATGCGACTACAGGACAAGGTGGCACTGGTCACCGGCAGCGGCCAGGGCATCGGCCGAGCAATCGCCGTGCGGCTGGCGCAGGACGGGGCGCGGGTAGTCGTCGAGGACCGGGACAACACTCCCGCCGCCGAGCAGACGCTCGCCTTGGTGCGCGAAGCAGGCAGCGATGGCTGCGTGCTCAGCGGCGACATCGCCGACGCCGCCGCGGATCGGCGGGTGATCGCCCAGGCGGTGCAGGCGATGGGCCGGGTGGACATCCTCGTCAACAACGCCGGCATCGAGCGGCGCGCGCCGTTCGTCGAGGTGACACAGGCCGATTACGACGCGGTGCTGGGCGTGAACCTGCGCGGCGCGTTCTTCGTCACCCAGGCCTTCGTGCGCCACGTGGCCGAGCGCGGCGACGGCGGCGTGGTGGTGAACGTGAGCTCGGTGCACGAGGAGCTGCCGTTCCCGCACTTCGCCAGCTACGCCGCCAGCAAGGGCGGGCTGAAGATGTTGATGCGCGACCTGGCGATCGAGCTGGCGCCGCTGGGCATCCGCGTCAACAACATCGCGCCGGGCGCGGTGCAGACGCCGATCAACGCCGCGCTGATGGCGCAGCCGGACAAGCTCAAGGCGCTGCTGGCGAACATCCCGCTCAAGCGGCTGGGCATGCCCGAAGACGTGGCCAACGCCGCCGCGTTTCTGGTCAGCGACGAGGCGGCCTACATCACCGGCACCACGCTGTACGTCGACGGCGGGCTGCTATGGAACTACGCCGAACAATGACGTTAGCCAACGCCCACTCCCGCGACCCCGCCGAGCGCGTGGCCAGTGTGCCCGCGGCCGATACCCTGACCCCGGCCGACCGCTACCAGGAGCTGTTCGAAGCGGTGCAGCGCGCGCGAGTATTCGACGACGGCAAGACCTTCGTCGACTGCATCCCGCGCCAGTCGCCGCAGCGCATCCTCGACGCCTACCGCGCCCAGCAGCATCGCGACGGCTTCGACCTGGCCGACTTCGTACACGCCCATTTCAGGGAGGAGAAGGCGCCCACCAGCCACTACATCTCCGATCCGAACCAGTCGCTCAAGGCGCACATCGACGGCCTGTGGGACGTGCTCACGCGGCGGCCGCACGAGCACCCCGCCAGCAGCTCGATCCTGCCGCTGCCCAACGACTACGTGGTGCCTGGCGGACGCTTCCGCGAGATCTACTACTGGGACTCGTACTTCACCATGCTCGGCCTGGTCGAGAGCGGCCGGCGCGATCTGCTCGCCGCGATGGCCGACAACTTCGCCTGGCTGATCGACCACTACGGCCACGTGCCCAACGGCAACCGCAGCTACTACCTCAGCCGCTCGCAGCCGCCGGTATTCTCGCTGATGGTGGAACTGTTCGAGCAGCACGGCCTGTGCCAGGCGCTGAAATACCTGCCGCAGCTGCGCCGCGAATACGCGTGGTGGATGGACGGCGCCGAGGCGCTGCGTCCCGGCGACGTGCACCGTCACTGCGTGCGGCTGGAAGACGGCAGCGTGCTCAACCGCTACTGGGACGATCGCGACACCCCGCGCGAGGAGTCGTTCCTGGAAGACGAGACGACCGCCGCACGCAGCGTGCGTCCGGCGCACGAGGTCTACCGCGACCTGCGCGCTGCGGCGGCCTCCGGCTGGGACTTCAGCGCGCGCTGGTGCGACCGCGCCGACGACCTGGCCACCACGCGCACCACGGCGATCCTGCCGGTAGATCTCAACAGCTTGCTGTTCGCCGCCGAGCAGCAGCTGGCCCGGCTCAGCGAGGCCGCCGGCCTGCGCGAGGAAGCGGCCGATTTTGCGCACCGCGCGCAGGCGCGCCGTGCGGCCGTGCTGCGCTGGATGTGGAACGAACCGCTGGGCGCCTTCGTCGACCTCGACTGGCAGCGCGGCAACCCGCGCGAGCTGCTCACTGCGGCGACCACCGCTCCGCTGTTCGCCGGCCTGGTGGATGACGACGCGCGGGCCGCCCGGGTCGCCGCCACGGTGCGCGACCGCCTGCTGGCGCACGGCGGTATTGCCACAAGCGAGGTGCGCAGCGGCCAGCAGTGGGACCAGCCCAACGGCTGGGCACCGCTGCAGTGGCTGGCGATCAAGGGCTTCGCCCGCTGCGGACAACTGCCCTTGGCGCGCGACATCGCGCGGCGCTGGCTGCACACCGTGGGCAGCCTGTACGAGCGCGAAAGCAAGCTGGTGGAGAAGTACGTGCTCCACCACGACGGCGACGGCGCGCATGGCGGTGGCGGCGGCGAGTATCCGCTGCAGGACGGCTTCGGCTGGACCAACGGGGTGACCCGTCGCCTGCTGCACGACGATCCCGACCACCCCGCGCAGCACGCCTGCGCGGGCACACGCTGAAGGCTCAGCGCGCGCCGTGGCGGAAGCAGTCGACCGTGTGGTCGTCGACCATCCCGGTGGCCTGCATGAAGGCGTAGCAGATGGTGCTGCCGACGAAGCGGAAGCCGCGCTTCTTCAGGGTCTTGCTCATGCGGTCCGAGTGCGCGGTAGTGGCGGGCACCTGCGATTTGTCGGTCCACGCGTTGCGAATCGGCGCGCCATCGACGAACGACCACAGCCAGGCATCCAGGCTGCCGTGCTCGGCGATCACTGCCTGCGACGCGCGCGCGTTGTCGCGCACCGACGAAATCTTGAGGCGGTTGCGGATGATGCCCGGATCGAACATCAAGGAGTCGAGTTCGGCGTCGCTCATCGCCGCCACGCGGTCGATCGCGAAGCCGTGGAACACCTCACGGTAGCGCTCGCGCTTGGCCAGCACGGTGCGCCAGGACAGGCCCGCGTGCGCGCCTTCCAGGCAGAGAAACTCGAACAGCGCGCGATCGTCGTGCAGCGGCGTGCCCCACTCGTGATCGTGGTAGGCGCACATCATGGGGTCCTGACCGGCCCAGTGGCAGCGTTGCATGGAAATCTCCGGTGGCAGCGGAGCTGCAATCTAGCGCAAGCGTCTCGCCCTGGCCTGGCTAGACTGGCGCATTGCCCAAGACCGTCATACGCATGTCGAACGACAATTCCCGCCGCGGCGCCGTTGCCGCCCTGCTCGCCACGCTGGTGCTGTGGGCGTACAGCTGGGTGGTGATGAAACAGGCGCTGGCTTATGCCGGCCCGTTCGACTTCGCCGCGCTGCGCTACCTGCTGGGCGCGGCTGTGCTGTTCCTGGCGTTGACGGTGACACGCCAGCGCATCGCGCCACCGCCGCTGGCTGCCACCACGCTGATCGGGCTGTGCCAGACCGCCGCCTTCCAGGGACTGGAGCAGTGGGCGCTGGTCGACGGCGGCGCCGGTCACGTGGCATTGCTGGCCTACACCATGCCGTTCTGGGCGGTACTGCTGGCATGGCCACTGCTGTCGGATCGACCCACGCGACGGCAGTGGACGGGCACCGCATTGGCGGCGATCGGCCTGGTGTTCATCCTGGAACCCTGGCGCGGGCTGGGCAGTCCGCTCAGCACCACGCTGGCGATCGCCGGTGGCGTCGCGTGGGCGGCCGGCACGGTGCTGAGCAAGCGTCTGTTCCAGCGCCATGCGGTGGCGCCGCTCAACCTCACGGCCTGGCAGATGCTGTTCGGGGGACTGGCGCTGGGCGCGGTGGCACTGGTGGTGCCGCAGAAGCCGATAGTGTGGAACCACGCGCTGCTCGGTGCGCTGATCTACAGCGTGGTGTTCGCCTCCAGCCTGGCGTGGTGGCTGTGGCTGATCGTGCTGCAGCGGCTGCCGACGGCGGTGGCCAGCCTGTCCAGCCCCGGCGTGCCGGTGCTGGCGGTGCTGCTGGCCTGGGCGATCACCCACGAACAGCCCTCGCCGATGGAGGGCGTAGGCATCGTGTTCGTGCTGCTGGGGCTGGCGGCGGTGAGCGGCCTGCGCTTGCGGCGGCGCTGAGGCGATCGCCCGGCACTTTCCGCTCGACGAAACCCGCCGGAAAGGCGCGACGACGACGCTGACGGGTGGATTCCCGCCGGTGCTGCTTCCCGATGCCCTCCCTTGCGCACGCCTGGACCGCCCTGGTCGACGCCTTTTCGCAGCACGGCGTGCAGCCGCTGCTGCAGTGGCTGCACATCGACCGGCTCGCCGGCGACCCGCGCGAGATCGCCGAATCATTGATGATCGCGGTGGTGCAGGTGGCGATCATCGCCTGCCTGTTCCGCCCGCTGGAGACGTTCTGGCCGGCCGAACGCTGGAGTGACCGCAAGCTCACGCGCGTGGATTTCCAGTACACGCTGTGGATGCTGATCGGGATCTTCCCGCTGTTTTCCTACCTGGTGCTGACGCCGATCGCCAATTATTTCGGGGGCGTATCGAGCGGCCCGGACACCTCCAGCCGCGACTCGATCCTCGGCATCACCCACTGGTTCCCCGTGCTGGATCACCACCCGCTGGCACTGTTCCTCGTCTATTACGTGATCTACGACCTGGTGTACTACACCATGCACCGCGTGCAGCACGCGCTGCCGTGGTGGTGGGCGCTGCACTCGATGCACCACAGCACGCGCCAGATGAGCTGCTGGACCAACGATCGCGGCAGCCTGGTGGATGGCTTCATCCAGTCGATGATCCTGGCCGTGGTTGGCCTGGCAATCGGCGTGGCGCCGACCGACTTCGCCTGGCTGATGCTGGCGGGCGAGCTGGTGCAGAACTTCTCGCACACCAACACGCGGCTGAACTTCGGGCCGGTGTTTGGACGGCTGTTCGTCGACCCCACCTTCCACCGACTGCACCACATGCGCGTGGACCCGACCCGGCCGAACCTGCACAACTGCAACTACGGTCAGGTGTTCTCGATCTGGGACGTGCTGTTCCGCACCGCGCTGTACGGCGAGCCGATCCGCCCCACCGGCGTGGGCGACCCGATCGTCGATGCGGACAACGAGCACGGCCTGGTCGGCCTGCACTGGGCCGCGTTCAAGCGTTTCTGGGGTGCGGTGCGCACGCTGGACGGCTGGAAGCCGGGCGAAGTGTCGTTCGGACCGGGCTACCGGCCGGTGCCGGTCCAGCACACCGAAGCGTCTCCCGCCGCGGACCTGCTGCCGCAAGTCCAGGTAGACGGCACGAACTGAGCGCGCGCGCTCACCAGGGCAGCGCGTCCAGATCCACGTTGCCGCCGGTGATCACCAGGGCGACGCGCTGGCCGGCGAAACGATCGCGCGCCTTCAGCACCGCCGCCAGCACCGTGGCCGAGGAGACTTCGACCACCAGCTTCAGCTCGCGCCAGATCAGCCGCATCGCGGCGATGGTTTCCGCGTCGGAGACGGTGATCACGGATACCGCGTGCTCGCGCAGCGCGTGCAGGTTGGGCACACCCACCAGGGCGCGCAGGCCGTCGCAGAGCGTGTCGGGGACGACACCCTCGACCCGGTCGTCGGCCGCGAGCGAACGCGCAGCATCGTCGGCGCCGGTCGGCTCGGCGGCGAACAGCGGCAGGCCGGGGCGCAGCGCGTGGGTCGCGATCGCCACGCCCGCGGCCAGCCCGCCGCCGCCCACCGGCGTGATCAGCGCATCCAGCGCTGGCACCTGGGTAAGCAGCTCCAGCGCGATCGTGCCCTGCCCGGCCATCACCCGCGCGTCGGCATACGGATGCACCAGCACGGCGCCGGTATCGCGCTGCACCTGCTCGGCCATCGCCTCACGCGCGGCCTGGGTCGGTGCACAGCGGTGCAGCACGGCGCCGGCCCGCGCGATCAGCTCCAGCTTAGCCTGCACCGCACCCTCGGGCACCACCACGTGGGCCGCGATGCCGCGCGTGGCCGCGGCGAGCGCTAGCGCGCTGCCGTGGTTGCCGGACGAATGGGTGACCACGCCACGATGCGCGTCGGCATCGTCCAGCGACCACACCGCGTTGCAGGCGCCGCGGAACTTGAAGGCGCCGCCGCGCTGCAGGTTTTCGCATTTGAAGTGCAGCTGCGCGCCGGCCAGCGCGTCCAGCGCGTCGCTACGCCGCACCGGCGTGACCACGGCGTAGGGAGCGATGCGGGCAGCGGCGTCGCGAATGGTTTCGAGCGTGGGGAGCGCGGGCTGGTTCATGCGGTTTCGAACTCCACGCCGCAGCGAAAGCGGCGTTCGGCGCCGGGCGCGAGGCGGATGGCGTCAGCGCAGTCGGCACGGTTGAAGGCGTCGGCCAGGCTTTCCATCGGCTCCAGCGCCAGCGAGCGGCGCACGTCACGGCTGACCGTGTCGGCGGTGAAGGCCAGCATCACGCCGCGCTCCTGCCACAGCGCCAGGCCCAGGCCAGTGGCCGGATCGCGCAGCCGGCTGCGCCGCCGGCCGTCGGCGTCGGGCGCAAAATCGGAAAACGCGTGGTTGAGCTCCAGCGTACCCACCGCGCGCGGCGCGCGGAAATCGAGCGACGGCTCACGATCGACCGGCACATGCGCTGCCGCACCGGCCAGCGGGATGTACTGCGCGTCGGTGGCGATCACCGTGCGCGCCGGAACCTGCAGCTCCCACGAACCCATTGGCGTATCGCCAAGGCGGAAATACGGATGCCAGCCGAAGAAGCACGGCGCGGCGCGATCGCCGGCGTTGCGCATGGTCACCTCCAGCCCGAGGCCGCGCGCGTCGAGCCGATAGCGGATCGTCAGTGCGATCGCGAAGGGGTAGCCCGGGTGCGCATCGGCAGCGATCGTGGTGGCGAACGTCGCTTCGGCGGCCTCGTCGTCTGCGGTGAGCGACTGCAGCTCGAAATCGACACCGCGCACGAAACCGTGGCGGGCGGCACGCTCGGCCTCCGGCACGCCGGGCTGCAGGTCATGGTCGGCGCCATCGAAGCGGTAGCGCGCATCGGCGATGCGGTTGGCGAACGGCGCCATCACCGCGAAGCGCGAGCTCGGCCGCGCCTCCAGTTCCGCCGCGTCGCGGTAGCCGTCGGCCAGCTCGACCCGGCTGCCGTGGTGGTGCACCTGGATCGACAGCACCGTGGCGCCGCGGTGGGCGATGCGCACGCGGCGATCGCGTGCGGCGTCGTGCAATACCACCAGCGCGTGCGCGCCCCATGCATCGCGGGCAACCTCGAACGACGTCATCGGCGTGATCCTGGCCACAAGGCCCGCCATGTTAGCCTGATCGGCCCCACCCCAGCCGTCCCGCCATGTCCGCACGTCCCGACACTTCCGCCGCCCCGATCCACCTGCGCGACTACGCCCCGCCCGCCTGGTGCGTGGAGTCGGTCGAACTGAACTTCGAGCTTGGTATCGACACCACCGAAGTCACCGCCCAGCTGCACCTGCGCGGCGACGCCAATGCACCGTTGCGACTCGACGGCGAAGGCCTGGAGCTGCTCGCGATCGCTCTGGACGGCCAGCCGCTGGAGGCCGGCGCCTGGCGCTACGCCGACGGCGTGCTGGAAGTGGACGGCGCGCGCGATGGCAGCGTGCTCAGCACGCGCGTGCGCATCCATCCGGCCGCCAACACGGCGCTGGAAGGCCTGTATCTGTCCGGCAGCCGCGAGGCCGGCTTCCTGCTCACCCAGTGCGAGGCGGAAGGCTTTCGCCACATCACCTTCTTTCCCGATCGACCCGACGTGCTCACCCGCTACACGGTGACCCTGCAGGCCGAGCGCGCGCGCTTTCCCATCCTGCTGGCCGGCGGCAACCCGGACGGTGCCGGCGAGCTGCCGGACGGTCGCCACTGGGCGCGCTTCGTCGATCCGCATCCCAAGCCCTGCTACCTGTTCGCGCTGGTCGCCGGACGGCTGGAGAAGATCGAGCGCGACTACCGCACCGGCGAAGGCCGCGCGGTGAAGCTGGTGATCTGGTCCGAGGCGAACGTGATCGACAGCTGTCACTACGCGATGGATGCGCTCGAGCGCTGCATGCGCTGGGACGAGCAGGTGTATGGGCGCCAATACGATCTGGACGTGTTCCACGTCGTCGCCACGCACGACTTCAACATGGGCGCGATGGAGAACAAGGGCCTCAATATCTTCAACGCGAAGTACCTGCTGGCCGACCCGGATACCACCACCGATGACGAATACAAGGCGGTGGAGGCGGTGGTGGCGCACGAGTATTTCCACAACTGGAGCGGCAACCGGGTGACGTGCCGCGACTGGTTCCAGCTGTCGCTGAAGGAAGGGCTCACGGTGTTCCGCGAGCAGCAGTTCTCCGCCGACATGAACTCGGCCGCGCTCAAGCGCATCGAGGACGTGGCCCTGTTGCGCCGCGCGCAGTTCCCCGAGGATGCCGGCCCGCTGGCCCATCCGGTGCGCCCGGCCGAGTATCGCGAGATCAACAACTTCTACACCGCCACCGTCTACGAGAAGGGCTCGGAGCTGGTGCGCATGCTCGCCGGCAAGCTGGGCGCGGACGGCTTCCGCCGCGGCATGGATCGCTACTTCGAGCGCAACGACGGCCGTGCCGCCACGATCGAGGATTTTCTCGCCGCGCTGGGTGAGGCCAACGATCTCGATTTGACGCCGTATCTCGCCTGGTACGGCCAGGCCGGCACGCCGCGTCTGCGCGCGCGCGGACAGTTCGATGCCGCCGCCCGCCGCTACACGCTGATCCTGTCGCAGCACACGCCGGCCACCGCCGGCCAGCCAGAGAAGCAGCCACTGCCGATCCCGGTGAAGCTGGCCCTGTTCGACCGCAACGGCCGCATGCTGCCGCTGCGGATGGACGGCCAGACGGAAGCGCACGAAACGGTGGTGGTACTCGACCAGGCTGAGCGCGCGTTCACCTTCGAACAGGTCGAGCATGCGCCCGTGCCGTCGCTGCTGCGAGGCTTTTCGGCCCCGGTGATCCTGGACTGCGACTACGCCCCGGCCGACCTCGCCCTGCTGCTGACTCACGATCCGGATGGCTTCAACCGCTGGGAAGCCGGCCAGCAACTGGCCGTGCTGGCGTTCGACGACTGCCGGCGCGACGGGCAGACGGCCGTGCAGGCATGGTGCGGCGCGCTGGTCCAGCTGTTTGCCGACCCTGCGCTGGACCCCGCCCTGCTGGCCGACCTGCTCACGCCGCCGGGCGAGGTGGAGCTGGCCGAGCGCGAGCAGGAGGTGGACCCGGCGCAGATCCACGCCCTGCGCCAGCGCCTGCAGACGCAACTCGCCACGACGATCGGCGCGGCCACCCTGGCCCAACGCCTGGCGGCGCTCCATGTTGCCGGCCCGCTGCGGCTGGACGCGGTCGCCAAGGCCCAGCGCCGGCTCAAGCGGCGGGTGCTGGAATTGCTCGCCCTGGTCGATGCCCCCGCGGCCCAGGCCCATGCCGATGCCCAATACCGCCAGGCGCAGGGCATGACCGATCGCCTGACGGCGCTCTCGGTGCTGGTGCGCACGGAGGCGGATGCGGCCACCGCGGCGCTGGCCGATTTCCGGCGTCGCCATGCGGACAACCCGCTGGCGCTGGACAAGTGGTTTGCCGTGCAGGCGCAGGTGCCGGGCGGGCGGGCGCTGGAGCGCGTGCGCGCGCTCGAGAGCGACCCTGCGTTCACGCTCAAGAATCCCAACCGCGCCCGCGCCCTGCTGGGCACGTTCGCCAGCGGCAACCCCAGCGGCTTCCACCGCGCCGATGGCGCCGGCTACGCGCTGCTGGCCGAGCGCCTGGTGGCGCTCGACGCGCTCAACCCGCAGGTCGCCGCCCGCGTCGCTACCGCCTTCAACGGCTGGCAGCGACTGGAGCCGGTGCGGCGCGAGGCCGCCAGGGGGGTGCTGACGGGCCTGGCCGCACGGCCGGAGCTGTCGCGGAACCTGGCGGAAATCGTGGCAGGCGTGCTGAAGAGTTGATCGTGTCGCTGGGCGGGGACGCTTGCCGTCCCTCGCGGGCCTTCGGCGCGGCGGAGTAGAGCGCTACTCCACGCCGTACCGAAGGCTGCCGTACCGAACGCTGGCCGTACCGAGTGCCGGCACTGCCCGGTACTGCTTCAGGCGCTGAGCTGGTGCAGCTGTTCGAGCAGACGGTGGCGACGCGACTCCAGGCGCGGACGAAGCGTGCTGCGCTCGCGCTCGCTGCGGCGCTCCAGTTGCTCCATCGCCATCTCGACGCGGCCGATCTCCATCCACAGGTCGTGCTGCTGATAGACCGGCTCGAAGTTGAAGTTCAGATCCATGATGCGTACCCCCTCAGGTGTTGCGTTTGACCCGACAGGGGGAATGCATTCGCCGTGCCAACAATGTGACGTAGATCACAGGTCAGATGTGCGCTTGCCACCGAAACTGACGTATCGCGTCAGGTGCTGCCGCGAAGAGGCCAAAACGGCCATTTCAGTCACACCGGGTTCACGCGTGCGAGTCAATCATCAGCCCCACGTCATCGACGTTCTAGGTCGCCCGCACCGTCCGATTTTTCGGTTTCTGGCGTCCGGCAACACGGTCATCCTGGATTCCCCCTGTTCCTGAGACCGCCGGACGCCAGATCTCTTAAAACGAAGCCCCGCGCCAACCGGCGCGGGGCTTTGTCTTTTGTGGATCCCACAAAGGGAGACGGCGCCCGAAGGCGCCGTCATTGCTTCCTTTCCCGGCACGCGGCGGAACCCCTGTCGTTCCGTCTCGGCGCGCATCGATTGCGCAGCGTCTGCCCGTGAAAAGTGCGTGGGAAATTGTGCACGAATCGTGCCAGGCATTTCCAAACAGGCGCATCGCCTGACGCCGACTTACCATATCGCCCAACCACGTCCACTTTTGGACCAAGCAGGTCAGTTCCATGCGTCACCCGACACCCTACGACGTCATCGTGGTCGGCGGCGGCCACGCCGGCACCGAAGCGGCGCTTGCCGCCGCGCGCACTGGCGCGCGCACGCTGCTGCTCAGCCACAACATCGAGACGATCGGCCAGATGAGCTGCAACCCGGCCATCGGCGGCATCGGCAAGGGACACCTGGTGAAGGAGATCGACGCGCTGGGCGGCGCCATGGCCCGCGCGGCCGACCGCGCCGGCATCCAGTGGCGCACGCTCAACGCCTCCAAGGGGCCGGCCGTGCGCGCCACCCGCTGCCAGGCCGACCGTGCGCTTTACAAGGCGGCGATCCGCAGAATCGTGGAAACCCAGCCCTACCTCGACCTGTTCCAGCAGGCGGTGGACGACCTGATCATCGAAGGTGGCCGGGTCACCGGCGTGGTCACCCAGATGGGCCTGAGCTTCCATGCGCCGGCGGTGGTGCTCACCGCCGGCACCTTCCTCGCCGGCAAGATCCACATCGGCCCGGCGCAGTACGCCGGCGGCCGGGCGGGCGATCCGCCGGCCAGCACGCTGGCGCAAAAACTGCGCGAACTGCCCGTGGCGGCCGACCGCCTGAAAACCGGCACGCCGCCGCGCATCGACCTGCGCAGCATCGACTTCAGCGGACTGGAGGAGCAGCCCGGCGACGATCCGGCACCGGTGTTCTCCTACCTGGGCTCGCGCGAGGAGCACCCGCGCCAGGTCAGCTGCTGGATCACCCATACGTCCGAGCACACCCACGAACTGATCCGTGGCGCGCTGGACCGCTCGCCGCTGTACAGCGGCCAGATCGAGGGCATCGGGCCGCGCTACTGCCCATCCATCGAAGACAAAGTGGTGCGCTTCGCCGAGAAGAGCTCGCACCAGGTGTTCATCGAGCCCGAAGGACTGGACACCTTCGAGATCTACCCCAACGGCATCTCCACCTCTCTGCCGTTCGACGTGCAGCTGGCGCTGGTGCGCTCGATCAAGGGCTTCGAGCAGGCGCACATCACCCGCCCCGGCTACGCCATCGAATACGACTACTTCGATCCGCGCGGCCTGCAGCCGTGGCTGGAGACCAAGGCGATCGGCGGGCTGTACTTCGCCGGCCAGATCAATGGCACCACCGGCTACGAGGAAGCCGGCGCGCAGGGCCTGATCGCCGGCCTGAACGCGGCGCTGGCGGTACAGGGCAAGGCGCCTTGGTATCCGCGCCGTGACGAGGCCTATATCGGCGTGCTGATCGACGACCTCACCAGCAACGGCACCATCGAGCCATACCGCATGTTCACCTCGCGCGCCGAGTACCGGCTGCACCTGCGCGAGGACAACGCCGACCTGCGCCTGACCGAGACTGGCCACGCCTTGGGCGTGGTACCGACCGAGCGCTTCGACGCCCTGCGCGCCAAGCGCGACGCGGTCGAGCGCGAAACCCAGCGGCTCGGCGCGCTGTGGGCTGCGCCGAACAACGCGCTGGGCGCGGCGATCGAGCGGCATCTGGGCATTGCGGTGAGCCGCGAGACCAACGCGCTGGATCTGCTGCGCCGGCCCGAGCTCGATTACGCCCAACTCGCCTCGGTGCCCGAACTGGGCCCCGCCGTCGAGCACGAACACGTCGCCGCCCAGGTGGAAGTACAGACCAAGTACGCCGGCTACCTGGAACGCCAGCGTGAGGAGATCGAGCGGGCGCGCCGTCACGAGCACACCGCCATTCCGGCGGCCTTCGACTACGACAAGGTGCGCGGCCTGTCCGCCGAGGTACTGCTAAAGCTCAAGCGCGTGCAGCCGGCCACGCTGGGCCAGGCCTCGCGCATCAGCGGTGTCACGCCGGCGGCGATCTCGCTGCTGCTGGTGCATCTCAAGCGACGCGCCGCCTGACGCCGTCGCGCGTCGTGGCATCATGCCGCTTTGCCACCGACGCGCGAGGATCACCCGGCATGGATATCTGGATCGGCCGCAACGGCGAACGCCATGGCCCGTACAAGGAAGCGGATGTGCGTCAGTGGTTGCGCAGCGGCGAGGTGGCCGGCGACGACCTGGGCTGGCACGACGGCCTGGCCGACTGGCAGCCACTATCGACGCTGTTTCCCGATGAGCTGAACCGTCCGGCAGCCGCCACGCCGCCACCGATGGCGGCCTCGCCGTTGCCCCCGCTCACCACGGTGGCGCTGGAGAACTACGCCGGCTTCTGGAAGCGCTTTCTCGCCTACATCATCGATGCGCTGGTGCTGTATATCCCGAACAAACTGATCATGGACGCGATGGGCGCGGAAGCGGCGCAGGCACGCCTCAGCAACGCGATGCAGGCCGCGGCCGGCAATGTGCAGGCAGCGCTGGCCGCCTACAGCCAGTTCTATTCGGAGATCGGCAACGCCACGCTGGTGACCGGCCTGCTAGCCTGGCTGTATTTCGCACTGTGCGAGAGCTCGGCCTGGCAAGGCACGCTGGGCAAACTGGCGCTCGGCATCCGGGTGACCGACCTGCATGGCGCGCGCATCAGCCTGCCGCGCGCGCTGGGCCGTTATCCGGCCAAATTCCTGAGCGTGTTCACCCTGGGCTTCGGCTTCCTGATGGCTGGCTGGACGCGCCGCAAGCAGGCGCTGCACGACATGGTGGTCAGCACCCTGGTTCTGAACGGTCGGGCCACGGAATTCCAGCGATCGGAAACGCCGCATCAGCGCGGCACGCCCGGCCGCTTCGACGCCTGATCGCGCGCCCTTCGCCCCTCCGACGCCGCGGCCTTGTCCGCGGCGTTTTCCTTTGCGGCACGGTGCGCCAGGCCGGTGCGAGCCACTTGCTATGATCGCCCGCTTGTTTCGTTCGTCGGCGCGCCGCGCCATAGCCCCAAGGAAGTCACGCTCGACCATGCTCAGCATCGAACAACGCATTGCCCAGGACATCGCCGCCAAGCCCGACCAAGTGCGCGCGGCCGTGGATCTGCTCGACGGCGGCGCCACCGTGCCGTTCATCGCGCGCTACCGCAAGGAGGCCACCGGCGGCCTCGACGACACCCAGCTGCGCCTGCTCGAAGAGCGCCTGCGCTACCTGCGCGAACTGGAGGACCGCCGCGCCGCGGTGCTCGCCAGCATCGAGGAACAGGGCAAGCTCACCGACGCACTGAAGGGCGACATCCTCGCCGCCGACACCAAGGCGCGGCTGGAAGACCTTTACTTGCCGTACAAGCCCAAGCGTCGCACCAAGGCGCAGATCGCCCGCGAGGCCGGGCTGGAACCGCTGGCGCTGGGCCTGCGTGAGGATCCCACGCGCGATCCGGAGATCTTCGCCGCCGACTTCGTCGACGCGGACAAGGGCGTGGTCGACGTCCGCGCTGCACTGGACGGGGCGCGCGCGATCCTTATGGAAGCCATCGCGGAGGACGCCGCGCTGGTCGGCGAGCTGCGCGACTGGCTGTGGGACAAGGGCCAGATCCGCGCCAAGGTGGTCGAGGGCAAGGAGAACGAAGGCGCCAAGTTCCGCGACTACTTCGACCATGTCGAGCCGATCGGCAAGATTCCCTCGCACCGTCTGCTGGCACTGATGCGCGCGCGCAACGAAGGCGTGATCGAGCTGGAACTCATCCCCGCGCTCGATCCCGAGCAAGGCCACGCCGAAGGCGAGGGCCGCGTGGCCGCGCATGCCCGTATCCTCGATCGCGGCCGCGCCGCCGACGCCTGGCTGCGCGAGACGGTGCGCCTGACTTGGCGCGTGAAGCTGCACCTGCACCTCACGCTCGATCTTTTCGGCCGCGTGCGCGAAGGCGCTGAGGACGAGGCGATCCGCGTGTTCGGTGACAACCTCAAGGACCTGATGCTGGCCGCGCCGGCTGGCGCGAAGACCGTGATGGGACTGGACCCGGGCATTCGCACCGGCGTGAAGGTGGCCGTGGTCGACCCCACCGGCAAGCTGCTGGCTACCGATACCATCTATCCGCACGAACCGCGGCGGCAGTGGAACGAATCGCTGGCGTCGCTGGCCCGCCTGTGCCAGAAGCACGGCGTGGACCTGATCGCGATCGGCAACGGCACCGCCTCGCGCGAGACCGACAAGCTGGCCGGCGAGCTGATCAAGGGCCTGGCCAAGAGCCACCCCGAACACAAGCTTTCCAAGGTGGTGGTGAGCGAGGCCGGCGCGTCGGTGTACTCGGCCTCCGAGACCGCCGCCAAGGAATTTCCGGAGCTGGACGTGAGCCTGCGCGGCGCCGTCTCCATCGCGCGCCGCCTGCAGGATCCGCTGGCCGAGCTGGTGAAGATCGAGCCCAAGGCGATCGGCGTCGGCCAGTACCAGCACGATGTCAACCAGGTGAAGCTGGCGCGCGCGCTGGACGCCCGCGTGGAGGACTGCGTGAACGCGGTCGGCGTGGACGTGAATACCGCCTCGGCCGCCCTGCTCTCGCGCGTGGCCGGCCTCACCGCCTCGGTCGCCGAGAACGTGGTCAAGCACCGCGACGCCAACGGCCCGTTCCAAAACCGCAAGGCGCTGCTGAAGGTACCGCGCCTGGGCGACAAGGCGTTCGAGCAGTGCGCCGGCTTCCTGCGGGTGACCAGCGGCGACAACCCGCTGGACGCCAGCGCGGTGCATCCGGAAGCGTACCCAGTGGTCGAGCGGATCATCGCCCAGTGCGGCCGCGAGGTACGCAACATCATCGGGGACACGGGCTTCCTGCTCGGCCTCAAGGCCGAGCAGTTCATCGACGAGCAGTTCGGCGTGCCAACCGTGCGCGACATCCTCAAGGAACTGGAGAAGCCCGGCCGCGACCCGCGCCCAGAGTTCGTCGCGCCGAGCTTCGCCGAGGGCGTGGAGGACGTGAAGGACCTGCGCCCCGGAATGATCCTAGAGGGTCGCGTCACCAACGTCGCCGCGTTCGGTGCGTTCGTCGACATCGGGGTGCACCAGGACGGCCTGGTCCACGTCTCGGCACTGTCGCATACGTTCGTCAAGGACCCGCGCGACGCGGTGAAGGCCGGCGACATCGTCAAGGTCAAGGTGATGGAGGTGGACCTGCCGCGCCAGCGCATCGGCCTGTCGATGCGGCTGGACGACGAGCCGGGACAGAGCCGCACGCGGCCGGCCGCGGGTGGCAGTGAGCCGCGTCGCGACAACCGCGGGCCGCGTCCCGGTGGCGGCGCACCCAAGCCCAGCGCCCCGCCCGCAAACAGCGCTTTCGCCGACGCCCTGCTGCGCGCCAAGCAGCGCTGAAAGGGTCCCGCCGGAGCGCATGCGTCGTTGCGATGCAACGCAGCATGCGCTCCGGTATGGAGTGGATTACCGTAACTCGGTCATAACAAAAAGCCGTCCCGGCTCAGGAGCTTCACGACATGCCCCGTACCCGTCTTCTTGCCGGCGCCATCGTCGCCGGCCTGCTGGCCAGCCAGGCTGCCAGCGCCACCGATTTCAGCCAGGTCGTCGTGTTCGGCGACAGCCTCAGCGACGCCGGCAATATCTCGCTGGCCAGCGCCCCGCAGATCCAGCCGCCGCTGCGCTTCACCACCAACCCCGGCAAGACCGCCGCCGAGCTGGTCGCCGATGGCCTGGGCCATCCGATCACCGCCTCGCTCGCCGGTGGCACCGACTTCGCCTGGGGCGGCGCGGGCCTGGTCAACAACGTCGCGGCCGTGCCGACCCTGCCGCAGCAGCTGGGCATGTACCTCACCGCCACCGGCGGACAGGCCGATCCGAATGCTCTCTACCAGGTGTGGGGCGGCGCGAACGACATCTTCTACCTGACCGGCACCTCAACCGACTCGACCGTGCTGGCCACCGGTACCGCCAACGCGGCCATCACCGAAGTGGGCATGCTCGGTCAACTCAAGGCCGCCGGTGCCAACTACGTGGTGGTGTACAACCTGCCGGACCTCGGCAAGACGCCATCGGCCGCCGCCCAGGGCGCCGCCGCTTCCGTCGGCGCTACGCAGTTGGCCGTGCTCTACAACAGCACGCTGAGCAGCGGTCTCTCGCAGCTGAGCAGCCAGGGGCTGAACGTGGTGCCGGTAAACACCTACGGGCTGATCAATGAAGTGATCGCCAACCCGGCCGCCTTCGGCTTCAGCAACGTGACCGACGCCGCCTGCGGCCTGGCCGCCAGCTCAGTGCAGTGCGGCCCGCAGGGCGCCGGCCTGCCCTACAGCTACGCGGCGGGCACCGACGAAAGCTACCTGTTTGCCGACGGCGTGCATCCGACCGCGGCGGCGCATCGCCTGCTCTCGCAGGTGGTGCTGGCCGAGTTGGCGGCGCCCGGCCAGATCTCGCTGCTGGGCGAAGCGCCGCTGGCGTCGTCCGCAGCGCAGTACCGCGCCATCCGCAACGAGATGCTCGCCGACAGCCAGGGCAGCGACACGCGCATGTTCGCCGCGATCGACTACGGCCAGCAGCGCTTCGACGGCACCAGCAGCTCGCCCAAGACCAGCAGCGACAACGTCAACCTCACGCTCGGCGCCGACGTGCGCACCAGTGAGCACACCACGGTGGGCGTGTCGCTCGGCGTGGGCCAGAGCAAGGCCGACTTCAAGGGCAATACCGGTGGCTACAAGCTGCAGGACATCTCCGGCCAGCTGTTCGGCATGTACAGCAACGGCGGCGGCTATGTCGGCGGTTTCGCCAGCTTCGGCCAGTCCAACTTCAAGGACATCGAGCGCCGCATCCAGCTCGGCCCGTCGCTGCGCATCGAGAGCGGCAAGGCCGACGGCTCGCACCTGGGTGGCGGCGTCGAGGGCGGTTGGTGGTTCGACATGGGGTCGTCGCTCAAGACCGGCCCGTTCGCTCACGTCGAATGGCAGTCGATCAAGGTCAACGGTTACACCGAGGGCGGCAACGACTCCACCGCGATGTACTTCGGCCGCCAGCAGCGCGATGCGCTGATCAGCGAGCTCGGCTGGCGCCTGATGGGCTCGTGGAAGGTGAACGACCTGCAGATGGCGCCGTTCGTCGAGCTGGCGTGGAACCACGACAGCAAGGCCGACCCGCGCAGCGTGCGTGCCGGTCTCAACAGCATGGGCGGCAGCTTTGCGCTGTCGGGCTACACGCCGGACAAGACCTGGGGCAGCGCCAACATCGGCCTGTCCGCGCAGCTCACGCCCAGCGTGACCAGCTGGATCGCGGTCAACAGCCGCTTCAGCGACAGCACGCAGAAGGACAACAGCGTGAACCTGGGTTTCAAGGTCGCGTTCTGATCCTGCCGTACCGGGCATGAAAAAGGCCGTCCGCGATGCGGACGGCCTTTTTTTCCTGCTTTCAGCGTTCCGGCCCCGGGGTACGGGAGCCGGCGCGAATCGCTTACTTGCCGGCGAGCTTGAGGATCGCCTCGGCTTGGCTCTTCAGGCTGGCCGCCTCGTCGTCGGACAGGTCGCTGGTCTTGCCGCCGCTCACCACCTGCTTGAGCACCGGCTTGCCGTCCACGTCCCAGCTCACGCGCTCGGTGGCGGTCGGCTTGGCGTCCTTGCTGGACTTCTTCTGCTGCACGGCGACCCAGGCCTTGCCGGTCTTGTAGGCGTAGTCGGTCTCGGTGAAGCCCTTGTCGCCGTAGTCGACCTGCTCACGGATGAATTGCACCTGGCCTTCCTTGCGGAACACCTGCCAGCCGCGCGAAGCATCCTTCTCCAATTTGGTGCCGGACTTGATCTTCATGCCGCCGATCTGCTTCTTCAGATCCTCGAACGCGGCCAGGTCTTTCTCGGCCGGGGTCTGCTGGGCCACCAGCTGGATGTTGACCTGGTTGCCGGCGCCCTTGGTCAGCACCGGCGCCTGCAGAGGCATCTCGTAGGTGCGCTCGCCATCGACCAGGTTGGCCTTCACCACGTAGAGGTTGTTCGGATTCACGTCGGCCGGGTTGTACTCCAGCTCGAAGCTCACCGGGAACGCGCCCACCGGCGAGATCGTCTTGGTCGCCAGCGGGGCCGGCGCCGCCGCCGAAGCGGCCGCCGCATCCGCGCTGCTGGCACCGGCGGTCGCAGCAGAGACGTCCACCAGGCTGACCTCCAGCTTCGCCTGCGGCGACAGCTGAGCCGGCTCGCGCAGGGTGATCTGGCCGGTCACCTTGTTACCCGCCTGCGGCGCGGCAGCGGCGGCGCCATCGGCCTTTTCCGGCGCCGGCTGAGACGAAGAAGAGTTGTTGCAGCCGGCCAACGCCAGCGCAGCCACCGAAACCAGCGACCAAATTACCTTGCGCATCGTGGAACCTCATCAAACGATCTTTAACGGGCACGAACCTCGCCTGACGCCGATGCGCCACGCAAAGCACCGCGGGGGAAGTGGTCAAGCTTAGCCCATAAAAGACGAAAGGGAAAAGTCAAGCGCCAGTCGGCCCCCTTGCCATGCGGCCGCCCGGCCCAAAAGGAGGGCGCCGCCGCGGCCCGGCACATGCGCGCGCATGAAAGATTCGCGACACTTTTGTCACGCTATCTTGCAGTGTCAGGCAGTGTTACCCCAACGTTTCCGCAACTGGCGCACCGGATGGCGCACGGCGGTACCTTTCCTTGCAGGCACGCCCATGAACTCTCGTCAGCACCCCGCGTCCTCCCAGGCCGCACCGCTGGACCACCCCGCTCCGGGCACGGTCAGCCCGGTCGGCAGCTTCGCCGACCGTATCCGGCTGCTGATCCAGCGGGTCGGCAGCGCCACCGAGATCGCCCGCATGTGCGGCTTCTCCGAAGGTGTGGTGCGCAGCTGGCGTGACGGCAACAGTGATCCCTCCCGCGCGCGCTGCGTGACGCTGGCGCGGACACTGGGCATCTCCCTGGTCTGGCTGGTGGCCGGCGAGGGCACGATCCAGCCGGAAGTGCGCGGCGGCCTCGGTGAAGAGCAGTCCACCACCGAGACCCGGCCGAACCGGCTCCGCAGCGGCCCGCTGGCGAGCAGCGCGCCGGAGACGGCATCCATGTACGCGATGACCGACGCCCGCCGCGTCGAGGCCGCACGCGCCATCCTGCGTGCCAGCCTGTCGCTGTCCGGCGGTGAGCTCGATGCCGCGGAGCAGGAGCAGTGCCTGGGCGAGCTCTACGAAATCATGGGACCGGGCGGCACGCAGATCGACGCCAGCGCCCTGCTCGCGTTCCAGCAGCAGCTCGCGCAGCGCCTGCGCCGCGAAGCCATCGCCTGAACCGCCGGTCCGTGGGGGGGAGGGTGATGGACCCTCCCGCCCACGGCCACGTTGGGTTCACAGCAGGGCGATGTCCGCCACCGCGCTGAACTGATCCTTGAGCCTGGCCAGCAAGGCCAGGCGGTTGGCGCGCACGGCCGCGTCATCGGCGTTGACCAGGACCGAATCGAAGAACGCATCCACGGGCGGCTGCAGCTGCGCCAGGCGCTCGAGCATGCGTCCGTAGTCACGCTCGGCCCAGGCCGCGGCGTTGTCGCGGTCGGCCGCCGCCAGGGCATCGGCCAAGGCGTGTTCGGCGGGCAGTTCGAAGCGCGAGGCATCGACGACGGCGCTGGCGACCGTGGCGCCGGATTCCTCGACCTGCTTGCGTAACAGGTTGGCCACGCGCTTGTTCGCCGCGGCCAGACTGGTGGCCTCCGGCCGCCGGGAGAAGTCGGCGACGGCACGCAGGCGGCGATCGAAGTCGGCCAGGCTCGCCGGCGCCACCGCCAGCACGGCTTCGAACGACTGGCTGTCGAAGCCGCGTTCGGCGTAGTAGCCGCGCAGGCGATCGAGTACGAACTCGTGCAACTCGCGCTGCAGGGCCGCACGGCGCGCTCCGGCATCTAACGGCGCCGGCTGGCCATCCTTGGCCGGCTTGATACCGGCCGCCAACGCGGCCTCGGGCAACAGCTCCAGCGCCTCGGCGAATGCCGCCTGCAGATCGAGCTCGAGACCCGCCTCTACCAGCGTGCGCGCCAGGCCCAGCGCAGCGCGACGCAGGGCGAACGGATCCTTACTGCCACTGGGCTTGAGGCCCACGGCGAAGATGCCGGCCAGCGTGTCCAGCCGTTCGGCCACCGCCACAATCTGGCCAACGGCATCGGCAGCGATCGCGTCGCCGGCGAAACGGGGCTGGTAGAAACTGTCCAAGGCGTCGGCGACGGCCGCGGGCTCACCTTGACGGCTGGCGTAGTAGCGGCCCATCACGCCCTGCAACTCGGGGAACTCGCCGACCATGCGGGTCAGCAGATCGCACTTGGCCAGGCTGGCGACGCGTGTCGCCGCGCCGGCGTCCACGCCGACGCGGCTGGCAATGACGCGCGACAGCTCGGCCACGCGCACGGTCTTGTCCCACAGGCTGCCCAGCGACTGTTGGTAGGTGACGTTCTTCAGCGCTTCCTGATAGCCCGCCAGTGGCGTTCTCAGATCCTCGTCCCAGAAGAACTTGGCATCAGCGAAGCGCGGGCGGATCACCCGCTCGTAGCCCTTGCGGATCTCGGCCGGATCATGCGACTCGACGTTGGCGATACCGATGAAATGCTCGGTGAGCCGGCCCTCGGCATCGAACACCGGCACGAACTTCTGGTTCGCCTCCATGGTGGTGACCAGCGCCTCCGGTGGCACCGCCAGGAACTCGCGCTCGAAGGTGCAGGCGATCGCCACCGGCCACTCGGTGAGGTTGGCGATCTCGTCCAGCAGGGCCTCGTCCAGCCGCGGCGCGCCACCGGTCTGGGCGGCGACGCGGGCCACTTCGTCGCGGATGCGGTCACGGCGGGCCGCCGGATCGGCGATCACCTTGGCGGCGAGCAGCGCGTCTTCCCAGCTGTCGGCGTCCACCACGTGGATCGGCTGCGGACGCATGAACCGGTGCCCGCGCGACTTGCGGCCGCTGACCAGCCCCATCACCTCGCCATCGACAATCTCCGAACCATGCAGCATCACCAGCCAGTGCACGGGACGCACGAAGCTGTAGTCGTGGTCGGCCCAGCGCATCGGCTTGGGAATCGGCAGCGCCTTGAGCGCCTCGGCGACGATCTCCGGCAACAGCGCAGCGACCGGCTGGCCCGGCTTCACCGAGCGGTAGACGAACCACGCGCCCTTGTCGGTCTCCAGCCGTTCCAGCGCGTCGACTTCCACGCCGCACGATTGCGCAAAGCCGACCAGCGCCTTGGCGGGCTGGCCGTTCGCATCGAGGCCGGCACTCACCGCCGGACCGCGGCGTTCGATAGTCTGCTCGGGCTGGGTCTTGGCGACCGCCGGAATATGGACGGCCAAACGGCGTGGCGTGGCGAAGGTCCGCGCGGCATCCAGGCCGGCGTCGATGCCGCGCCGGGCCAGGCCGTCGCAGATGCCGCGCGCGAACGCGCCGGCCAGTTCGTCCAGCGCCTTGGGCGGCAGTTCTTCGGTGCCCAGTTCGATCAACAGCGACTTGGCGGCGCTCATGCAGCCTGCTCCTGGTTCGTCTTCAGGCTCGGAAAACCGAGCTTCTCGCGCTGCGCCACGTAGGTCTCCGCCACCGCGCGGGCCAGCGTGCGCACGCGCAGGATGTAGCGCTGACGCTCGGTGACGCTGATCGCCCGACGCGCGTCGAGCAGGTTGAAGGTGTGGCTGGCCTGCATCACCTGCGCGTAGGCCGGCAGCGGCAGGGTGGCGGCGATCAGCTGGTTGGCGGTGGCGTCGCATACGTCGAACCAGCGCAGGAGCTCGGGCACGTTGGCGTGCTCGAAGTTGTAGGTGCTCTGCTCGACCTCGTTCTGGTGGAACACGTCGCCGTAGGTGACGACGCCGCGCGGGCCGTCGGTCCAGATCAGGTCGTAGACGTTGTCCACGTTCTGCAGGTACATCGCCAGGCGCTCGAGACCGTAGGTGATCTCGCCGGTCACCGGGCGGCACTCCAGGCCGCCGGCCTGCTGGAAGTAGGTGAACTGGGTCACCTCCATGCCGTTGAGCCACACCTCCCAGCCCAGGCCCCAGGCACCCAGCGTGGGCGATTCCCAGTTGTCTTCGACGAAGCGCAGGTCGTGCACCAGCGGATCGAGCCCCAGCTCCTTCAGCGAGCCGATGTACAGATCCAGGATGTTCTCCGGGTTCGGCTTCATCACCACCTGGTACTGGTAGTAGTGCTGCAGCCGGTTCGGATTTTCGCCGTAGCGGCCATCGGTGGGACGGCGCGACGGCTGCACGTAGGCTGCCGACCACGGCTCCGGCCCGAGCGAACGCAGGAAGGTGGCGGGGTGGAACGTGCCGGCGCCCACTTCGGTATCGAGTGGCTGCAGCAGCACGCAACCCTGTGCCGCCCAGTAGCGGTTGAGCGTCTGGATGACGTCCTGGAAGGTACGCGCGGACATGGCTTTCCGTGACCTGGCAATAAAGCGCGTTAGTATAGCCGCGACCGCATGGCAGCTCGCTTTCCCGCCCTGCCGAACGCCCGGAGTGAATCCCGCCCATGGCAGCATCCCCGCACAGCACGCCCCTGCTCGGCCGTCGCGGCCGGCTGGAACTGGATGAGACCTTGGCGGCGCTGGTGGTGGATGGCTATCTGCTGGCCGAGGATGCGCGCCAGGTGCGCATGGGCAGCCGCGCCGGACGCAGCACGGTGGAACTGCATCCGCTGGTGGTGATCGCCAACGCCAAGCTGGCGAACCAGCGCGAACCGGGCCGCCCACTGGGCCTGGAGACCCTGACCGAGTGGCTGGCCACGCAGGCCGATCTGCCGTATCTGAAGATCGATCCGATGAAGATCAACGTGGCCGCGGTGACCCAGACGGTCAGCATGGCCTACGCCCAGCGCCACCGGATCCTGCCGGTGGCGGCGAGCCCCGGCGAGATCACCTTCGCCACCTGCGAACCGTTCGACAGCGGCTGGGCGCGCGACCTGGCGCAGATGCTCCGGCGCGACGTGAAGCGCGTCGTGTCCAGTCCGCTGGACATCAACCGCTACCTGCAGGAGTTCTACGGCGTCCAGCGCTCGATCCAGCTGGCGCAGGACGCCAAGGCCGCCGGATACGACAGCTCGGCGATCCTCAACTTCGAGCAACTGGTGGAGTTGGGCAAGACCGGCGAAGTCGGCGCCGACGACCGCCACGTGGTGCACATCGTCGACTGGCTGCTGCAGTACGCGTTCGAGCAGCGCGCCTCGGACATCCACCTCGAGCCGCGCCGCGAGGCCGGCCACATGCGCTTTCGCATCGACGGTGTGATGCACAAGGTGTTCGAGCTGCCGCCACCGGTGATGACCGCGGTGACCTCGCGCATCAAGATCCTCGCGCGCATGGATGTGTCGGAGAAGCGGCGGCCGCAGGACGGTCGCATCAAGACGCGCTCCACCTCCCTGCGCGAGGTGGAGCTGCGTATCTCCACCATGCCCACCGCCTTCGGCGAGAAGGTGGTGATGCGCATCTTCGATCCGGACATCGTCTCCAAGAGCTTCGAGCAGCTGGGTTTCTCGCCGATGGAAGACAGTATCTGGCGCGCCATGGTGGAGCGGCCGCACGGCATCGTGCTGGTCACCGGCCCCACCGGCTCGGGCAAGACCACCACGCTGTATTCGACGCTCAAGCATCTGGCCACGCCCGAACTCAACGTCTGCACCGTGGAAGACCCGATCGAAATGGTCAGCGGTGAGTTCAACCAGATGCAGGTGCAGGCGTCGATCGATCTCGATTTCGCCGCCGGCGTGCGCACGCTGCTGCGGCAGGACCCGGACATCATCATGGTGGGCGAGATCCGTGACCTGGAGACCGCGCAGATGGCGGTGCAGGCCTCTCTCACCGGCCACCTGGTGCTGTCGACGCTGCACACCAACGATGCGCCCAGCGCGATCACCCGCCTGCTCGATCTGGGCGTGCCGCACTACCTGATCCAGTCCACCCTGACCGGCGTGGTGGCGCAGCGGCTCGTCCGCACATTGTGCGCGCATTGCAAGGCACCCGAGCCGCAGGATCCGGACGAATGGGAAGCGCTGACGCATGGCTGGGCGATGCCCTTGCCGGCGACGGTCTATCGCCCGGTCGGCTGCCTGGAGTGCCGCAGTACCGGCTTCATGGGACGCACCGGCATCTACGAGATGCTGCAGTTGACCCGCCCGCTGCGGGCGCGGATCTCCAGCCAGCTCGATCTGGCCGCGCTTTCGGCGGCGGCCCTGAAGGAGGGCATGCGGCCGCTGCGCATCTCCGCCGCCGATCAGGTCGCGCAGGGGTTGACCACGGTGAAGGAAGTGCTCACCGTGATCCCGCCGATCGACCACGACGCCGACCATTCCCACTGAGCTTGCGCGGGATGCCACGCCCCGTCCTGATCATCCGCACCGGGCGCGCACCGGACCCGATCCGCGCACGTCACGGCGATTTTCCGCACTGGTTTCGGCTGGCCACGGGCGTGGCCCGCGATCGGCTGCTGGTCGTCGACGTCGCGGCGGGAGAAGTGCTACCCAAGGCCACGGAGGTCGCGGGTGCCTTGATCACCGGCTCGGCAGCCATGGTGACCGAGCGGGCCGGGTGGAGCGAACGCACCGCAGGCTGGATCCGCGACGCCATGGACCACGCGCTGCCGATGTTCGGCGTGTGCTACGGCCACCAGCTCATGGCGCATGCGCTGGGCGGTCGCGTCGCCTATCTCCCCGGCGGGCGCGAGATCGGAACGATGGCGATCGAGCGTCTGCCCGGCGCCGCTGATGACCCGTTGGCAGCGTCACTGCCCCAGTCGTTCCGTGCGCACACCACGCACGAGCAAAGCGTGCTCGAAGCGCCCGTTGGCGCGCAGGTGATGGCGCGTTCCGCGCGCGATCCTCATCATCTGTTGCGCTACGGGGCGCATGCGCTGAGCGTGCAGTTCCATCCGGAGTTCAACGCCGAAGTGATGCGCGCGTACATCCATCGCAAGCGCCATGACGTGAGGCGGGAAGGCGGGGATCCGGACAGCATCTTTCGCGCCGTCGCCCCGACGCCTTGGGCACGGCAGTTGCTGCGTCGGTTCGCGCGGCATCACCGGCTGTCCGACACACCGGCCGCCAGCACGCCGGAGCGCGAATCAATGACGAGGGCGGGGCGGCAACGGTAGCGGGGTCACCTTCTGCCCATCGCCCGCGTCGCGGATCGCGAGCGAACCCAGGCGCTCCACTTCTTCGATCCGGATGACAGCCTGCATCGGAAGATGCAGTACGCGGATGTCCTTGAACTCCTCCCGCAAGCGTTCTTCGGTGGGATCCACCAGCAGGCCCTCGCCGGCCGCTTCGAAGACCAGTTCTCCCACCTCGGTGAATCCCCACAGGGCACTGCTCGCCACATGGCGCGCATACAGCTCGTAGGATTTACCCAGGTGCAGGAACGTTACCTTGTAAAGCTTCTTCGTACGCATGATCACTCGCTACTTGCGCATGCGGCGGACGATCGCATCGCGCGAGAGGCCACCGAATACGACACCAAACAGAAAACCCGCGATGTGCGTCCACCACACCACCGCCCCATAGCTCGGACCGGCATAGCTGAAGAGGAACTGCAGAAGCACCCAGATGCCGATCAGCAGGTACGCCGGCACCCGGACGAACTCGAAGTAGAGCCCCAGGGGAAGCACGAGCCCCAGTCGGGCGCGCGGAAACAGGGCCATGTAGGTGCCCAGCACAGCCGACACGGCGCCGCTGCAGCCGATGATCGGGCGCAGCACACCGGCAAGTGACAGCGCCCCGATGAGATTCGACGCCATGCCACCAAGCACGAACAGGGCGAGGAAGCGCAGTGAGCCCAATGAGCGCTCCGCCGGCAGGCCGAAGATCGCCAGAAACAGCAGGTTGCCCAGCAAGTGCGTCCATTCCACATGGATGAACAGCGCCGTGAACAAGCGCAGCAACGCCGGATCCACCAGTTGGGGCAGGATCGGCAGATGTATGTCGAAAATGTTTGCCGGAATCGTGCCCCACTCGAGAAGCAGGGACACCCGCCGCGGCGCGGGCGTCAGCGCAAGGCTGACAAAGACCAGCACACAAAGGGTGACCAGCAGCAGTGTTGCCCACTGCAGCCGCGTGCGCCGGCGATTTTCAACGTGGACGAACATGCGTGTTACTCGGCATACTGCGAATGGACAGAGCAGCAGTATTCCATGATGCCGGCCAAGAGGGCCCGGGCTCCGTCTCAAAGCCCTCAATCAAGGCCAAAAAAAACCCCCTCGGCTGAGGGGGTTTTTCAGTATGAGGTCCCTGGCGGTGACCTACTCTTGCATGCGGATGCACACTACCATCGGCGCAGCTGCGTTTCACTTCCGAGTTCGGGATGGGATCGGGTGGGACCACAGCGCTATAGCCGCCAGGGAAAAAGTGGGGTCAGCGC